>JAGOUP010000002.1 GCA_018061205.1 Candidatus Levyibacteriota bacterium
TCTCAATGGCATACATGATGATAAATTAGTTATGTCTGCATATGAAGAGAAAACAATCAGAAAAGTCGTACAGAACGCATGTATACAAGCACAGAAAAAAAGAGATCAACGTTTTAATTTCTTTATAAATACAGATCTGATTGGTTATTTAGAAAAAGCTGCTCAAGAAGAAAAGGTCTCTAAATCACTTTATATTCGCAAACTCCTAGAACAAGACATGAAGAAAAAAAAGTCTCCATAAAACTATTTTAAAAAATAAAATACTCCATTCATTTTTACTTTCTATTTTCAGAATATGTATTTTTTATGTATAAAATAGCCTCAAAAACGGTGACAGATTCATATCAAGATTGCCCTATTGACAATATACATATTTTTTATGTACAGTTAATATAGAACAGCAATAGAAGAGATAATAATATATGCAACTTTATAACAAATATAAAAAAATAATTCTCAGCTTTTTGATTATTGCAGTCGTTGGTGGTGGAGCAATAGGAGCTACCTACGCATACTTCACAGCACAAAGAACAACAAGTGCAAATACTTTTACCGCTGGTACGCTTGACTTGGATGTTTCTTCAAACGGCACAAAGCTTGAACCTTTTGTTATCGACAATGTTGGAGAAAATGGTGATATAACAGGAACAAAAACATGGGTAGTTAAAAATACTGGGTCACTTCCAGGCAGATTACTGGTGAGATTGAGCAATGTCGCAAACAAAGAAAATGGCTGTAATGATCCTGAAAAAGAAGCAGAAGCAACATGTGAAGATGACACAGCTGGTGAAATGGGAAATGTCATTATAGCAAAAGTAGCATTTGATGGAACCGATAAAGTATCTTCGACCCTCGCAACTAATCAAGCAAACAAAATTGGCACTGATTGGAATGCTCTTTCCCCACTAGTGTTGCAACCAGGTGAATCAAAAAATGTCACCATCCATTGGGCAACCAGTGAAACTGATTATGGCAATGAAATTCAAAGTGACAGCGTACAATTTGATGTGAACTTCAGATTAATTCAGCAAATCAGTGGTCCAACACCTACAAATTAAACCGTCCTCTTTTTTAAACTAGGAATATATATATGAAAGGAATACAGAAGTCTTTTCGGTTTTTTTTTGAATTGAGTTTGTGGGTTTGTCTCATATCATTACTTCTTATTGCAATAACGACCATTAGCGCAAATAGTCATCTCTTCGGTGGATATAAATCACTCCTCGTACAGTCAGGTTCTATGGAACCTGCTATTATGACAGGTGATATTATTGTCATTCAGAAACAACCAGGATATCTAAAAAATGATGTCATCACTTTCACATCACAAGATAATAGAATTGTCACACATAGAATCATAGGGCAACAAAATGAACAACGTTTTCTGACAAAAGGAGATGCCAATAGATCAAGCGATTCCGATGTCATCTCCCAAAATGATGTCATAGGAAAAGTCGTCTTTATTATTCCAAAACTCGGCTATTTCGTCGGATTTAGTAAATCCCCTATTGGCTTTTCACTTCTTATTATTTTTCCAGCAGCAGCACTCATTATAGACCAATTACTTAAAATGATTAATGCTAAATAGTCGATTACGATTAGTATTTATTGCAATAATGATATTGGAATATTTTTTAATGCATACCCAATACACCACAGCCGATATTTTTGATGAGGAAGTAGTCCAACATAATCAAGTAATCGCTACAACACTAGCATTTTCGCAAAAAAATACGGCAAATAACAATACTACGTCTTCTCTTTTCCACACCAATGGCTTGCAGTCTGATGGATTTGATTTGGCAGCAATACGAGTTAAAAAATCAGGTAAAATGAATTTCACCTATCGTGTAAAAATAGATGAAATTGTACCGAGTACACTCTGTAAAAATTTGGTACTACAAGTTATGTATAAAAAAGAATTTATTTATGAAGGTGCACTCATAAATTTTGTAAAAGATGAAACAATGACACAAGAAAAACCACAAGATTGGATTTATTTTCTCTCTCTTCCTAGTAATGCAGCAATGCTCAAACAACAATCTTGTGATTTCAATATACATTTTAAAACATGGCGTGGAAACCCAGAATCTAAAAAAGGATTTTATGATGAAAATGTTATTAGTAATACAATAACGACTGGTAATTGGTAACTATGCAAATTTTTCCCAAACATATACATTTGAGATACTATTATATAGGAGTGGGGATTTATGTTCTTTTTACTCTTATTATTATCATGCTTTCTTCAGGTGGGCTAGGAATAAAAATGTTCAGTAATAAAACAAATTCAATGAGTCCCACAATCACTACAGGAAGTTTGATTTTTGTCAGACCTAGTACACAATATACAGTTGGCGATATAATTACATTCTATAGCGGCATAGAAAGAAAAAATGAGATACGGACCCATAGGGTCTATCAAATCGGAGGCAATGTGTATATTACAAAAGGAGATAATAATATTACTTATGATTCTGAAGTGGTGACACCACAAGGAGTTATTGGAAAAGTAATCTATATCGTTCCATTTTTAGGATACGTTTTTCAATTTATTAAAAGTACCGTTGGCGTAATATTTGTTATCCTCCTTCCAGCAATAGCTATCATAACTATTGAGATTTTACGAATTATAAAAGCTACTAGTCGATGAAACTGAGGGCGATTCCTTTTTTCCCGTTTCTGCCTGTTCTTCCAATACGATGCACATAATCTTCATACGTTTCAGGCAAATCAAAGTTGATAACGTGCGTCACATCATCAATATCAATACCTCGTGCCACGATATCAGTGGCTAATAAAATCTTCACTTTATTATTTTTAAAGTCATCCAGCGCACGCTGTCGTTGATTTTGATTTTTATTTCCATGAAGTGCAACTGCTCCAAAACCCCTTTGTATAAGCTGCTTTGATAATTTTTCAATCCCCCATTTTGTCTTTCCAAAAATAATAACCTTTTCCATACCACCAGTTTGTAATAAATTGCATAATACATCAAATTTTGGGCGACCTTGTGTTTTGATAATATCCTGATCAACCAATGTTGCCGTTTCTTGTGACTTTACAGAAATCATCGCTGGATTGTGTGCAAACGTATCAATAATTTGTTTTATTTGTGGAGAAAGTGTCGCTGAAAAAAATAAAGACTGACGACGAGTTAATAAATGAGATACAAGGAATTTTACGTCATTGATAAATCCCATATCAAGCATACGATCAACTTCGTCCAAAACGATATTTCCAAACGTAGCCAGAGATAATTTTCCCTGATTTTTTAAATCTTTGAGTCTTCCCGGAGTTCCAATAACAATCTGAGGATTACGTCTCAACCCTTGAATTTGCTGATGCATCCCGACGCCGCCAATACACAGTACTGAAAAAATACCTGTTCCTTTTGCAAATGATTTTGCTTCATCTTGAATTTGTACTGCTAATTCCCTGGTTGGAGCAACAATAAGGACACGCTGTTGTGGATGTTCAATAATTTTGTGAAGCAATGGCAGTAAAAATGCTGCTGTTTTTCCTGTTCCGGTATTGGCAATACCAACGACATCTTTTCCCTCTAAAAGCATGGTTATGACTTGATCTTGGATAGGAGTCGGCGTCACATATCCTTTTTCCTCAATATTTCTTTGGAGTATCTCACTCAGTGGAAAGTCTCTAAATTGGTGTGTAGGAATATATACTTGAGCTTCTATTTGCTCATCTGCTTTCCGCACCAAAAGAGCCGGGTTAAATGATTTAACAGGACGCTTTCGAAAATTATTTCGAGGTCTAAATGATTGTGACTGTGATTGTCTATACATATACTTTATTGTATCTATCAAGAAATAGAACTGCCTAAGTAAAACTGATGTGTGAATATGGAGACAAGATACAATAAAATGAAACTGAGGTACCTTTATCTTTAGCTATTCAAACTAGGTAAAATTAAGCAGATATACTTCTTTATATCTGCAATAAATGAAGTATAGCACATATGTCTCACTCCTGTCAATGACTATAGGATTATTTCCCGAATCTTCTTTGACGAGTAGCATAATCTTCTAATGCTTTTTCAAATTCACTCTCATCAAAATCAGGCCAAAGCGTATCAGTAAAATATAATTCGCTATACGTACTTTGCCAAGGAAGAAATCCACTCAATCTTATCTCTCCACCTGTTCGCACTAGTAAGTCAGGATCAACTTGTCCATTTGTATACAAATACGTAGAAAATTCATCTTCAGTTATTTCTTTTTTCTTGGCTTTCAATGCTTTTTGTACTGCTTGGAGTATTTCGGCATGGCCACCATAATTGAGAGCAATATTCATCGTTATTTGTGTATTATTTTTGGTTTCCTCAATCACTTTTTTTGCTTTTTCTTGGAGATCACTTGGAAATGGTTCTAAATCACCTAAAATTTGTAATCGAATTCCTTTTTTCATCAAACGTTTTAAAAATCCACTAGCAAAAAACCTTCGAAACAGAGTCATCAAATAAGATACTTCTTCCTTACTTCGCTTCCAATTCTCCGTTGAAAACGCCCAAAAGGTCATAATCGGAATATTTTTTTGTATTCCCAAATCAACGATTGATTCAATCTGTTCGTACCCTCTTTTATGTCCGTAATATTGATGATGATTATTTTTTTTTGCCCATCTTCTATTGCCATCCATAATAAAGCCAATATGATACGGAATATTTTTTCTGTCTTTCTCCAATTCTTTTGCTGTTAAAATCGCCCATGGTGTGTATAATGCCGAATTTATCAGACAGTCTTCTATAAACTGTTCTTTTTTCATCCATTTATATTCATAGAGAATTGACGTATTGGGCATAATATCCCCAGTATAGTGCGCAGTAAAAACAGCACAATATTCATTCTCACACATGTTGTTTTTGTACTCAGCAAAATAATTAAATCCTCCTACTTTTTTCAACGATATATTTCCTACTCCTACTTCCTCTTTCATGCTCCGACGTGCAGCCTCCTCATATGATTCATCATGTGTTGGAAGATGTAAGACATGACTAATAGCACTCACATCCCAAAATTTATCCCACCGTTTGTGCTTTCTCAGTTGCAACAAAATTTCACCCTTATCATTAAATAGACACACAACAAATGCTCGGTGATGTATTCCTTTGCCACGATGACATAATTCTTTTTCTTTATATTCTCCGGTAAATCTGTCATTTTCATCGACCAATAGTAAAAATTGTTTTTTCATATCAAAATAAGTGATCAGTACTTTCTCTCGCCCCTCGTGATGCAGTATTATATATTGTTTCTTTTACAAACGGTAATGCGTGTAGTAATTCCTGCAATTTTTTTGCATTCTTTTTTTCACAAATTAGATGTACATCTTGGCCAGTATTCAATGTGAAATACACTTCCAATCCTTCGTTTCTCCATTTTTTCACTAAATGAAGTAATCGCAAACTTTCTGGAAGTAAATAAAGAAGTGATGGATGCGACGTCATATAAATAGCATGAAGCTCCAGGCTTTCTGCTTCTATCAATTCACCAAATCTCGTAAAATCTTTTTGCTGCATATATTGCTTTATCTGTACTATCTTTTGTTTATTTTGTTTTAATCTGGTATCAAAAAATGCACTCGTTGTTGCTAGCTTGTGTCCTTCTGTTGAACTAATTTCTTTTTTATCAGTACTCACAATGGCCACAATATCGACAATATCCCAATACTCTGGAGGATAGAGAGACACAGCATATGATGTCTCACTGGTGTCACCATCCAACCATTCCACAAATCCATCAGGAATTGATCGACATGCAGATCCAGACCCTTGTCTTGCTAAAACTGATAACTCTTTTTCTGAAAGATGTAGCCCGGCAGCTTTTGCCCCTGCTAGAGTTAATGCAGCAAAACCTGACGCACTGGAAGACAGTCCTGTTCCTGTTGGAAAATTGTTTTGTGTTATAACCTTCACATTTGTTTTGATGTTTGCTAACTTTCTGATTCTCTCTATATGTTTTAGTGCACGATTCTCTACAACTGATTGCACTTCCCCATTGAACATCACAGAATCTTTTTCAAAAGACTCATCAAACGCTACTGTTGTTGTTGTTAAAAGATTACTCAAATTCATGGAAATACTAGGATTTTGCGGAAGCTTAAGCTGTTCATCCTTTACCCCCCAATACTTGATAAACGCAATATTTGATGGCGCAATAGCTGTTGCTTTTTTCATAGCTCTCTTCTCACTCCCTCTGCATGTGTTTGTATCTGTATAATTTGTCCTCCATTTTGTTCAATTCCCTGCTTTACCTTCTCCTCGTGTTTTTTATCGGCTATAGCAATCATACAATCCCCTCCTCCTGCTCCGGAAAGTTTTGCACCATATGCGCCAATATTTCTGGCAGCATATATCATGTTGGATAGTCTATCTGTACTAACTCCAAGGCTCTCTAAATATCCTTGATTAAAATTCATCAACTCGCCAACAGTTTGCAAATCATTTTTTATAAGAGCTTTCTTGGCAAGAATAACTATTTTTTCAATATCAGTATATATCCCAGTAATAATCTCTGGGTATTTTTTTGCTTTTTCTTTTACTCCATTGAGCAATGTTACTGTGTCTGCTTTACTCCCTGAATATCCAACAACAAGCGGCAATGGCTTTATATTTAATGATTCAATCATTTTTCCACCAGAAACAAAATACAGTGTGCCACCATAAACTGCTGCTGCAATATCCACACCGGATCCTATTTTTTGAATATCTAAAACAGTTTTGTACGCAATGTCAAAAATGTCTTTTTTAGATAATTTTATTTCAAATAATTCAGTTAATGCTTTTATTATACAAACAGTCACAGCTGAAGAGGAACCAAATCCATATGTAGAAGAAAATTCAGAAGTTGTTGAAATTTTCAAGCCTAACATATGAGATCCTGAAATAAATTCAGGATGACACAAGAAAAAATTCTTTATTGCAATTTCTACAAATTGTGCAGCTTTTGGAATCTGTCCTTTTCCTAATGCATCAATTCTTTTTTTGTAATTTTTAATTCCTACATCTTTGGCATCAAACAATAATTCATTCGTTGTTGTTTGTTCAGCCATTACAAACATCCGTTGATTCACGGCAGTCACAATACATGGTTTTCCATAGACGACAGCATGTTCTCCAAAAAGCATGAGTTTACCGGGAGCAGACACGGTGATGATTTTCTTCATAGTCCTTTTCTCAACCCTTGTACCCCTATAGAAATACGTTTATATTCGAAATTATTTGTTTTGGCAAACTGAATAAGCACGTCGGTATCTTTCGCAAGACATAAAATCATCCCTGCGCCTTGTCTAAATCCACCAGCTCCAGATATCTTCGCTGCAATACCTAACCGATTCAGACTATACATAATAAGTCTTGCTTTTTCGGATACCACGCCAAGTGCATCCAAATTGTTTTGTGCCATTTTCATAATTTCAAAAAGCCGATCTTCTTTTTTTTCTTCTAAGACAGCTCTCATTTGTGTCGTAAGTATTTCCTGATCTTGTAAGATTTTTTTGAAAACATCAGGATATCTTTTTCCAAAAACTGCAACTTTTTCTACCATTTCAGCGGTGGTTTCATCCGGTTTTCCTGAATTGATAAGCATAAACGTATGAGGAGTACTCTGATTCATATTTTCCATTTCTTTTCCTTTTTGGAATTGCAGCATACCACCATAGACAACTGTCGCATTATCACCACCAGATGGATTGCCATTAAATATTTTATCTGCTTCAAATGCCAATTCATTCACCAATTGTTTTGTCCACGGTATTTCCAAAAAATCTAAAAGTGCTGCACTGTAGGCAGCAGATACTGCAGCCGATGACCCAAGTCCAGCACCACTGGGAAGTTGTGATTGAATAGACACTGCATAAGCAGGAAGTATTGCAAGAGAAAATTTTTGTTTGATGATATGTTCAATAATAGTTTTTACTTTTTGTCCATCGTGAGATATACGTCGTTTTTGATTAGATTTTTTGATGCTCACAGAAACTCGAAGATCTATAGCAGAAAGTAATGCAGGTTTTCCATAGACCACGGTGTGTTCTCCGATCAAATGGATTTTCCCTGGAACAGAAAATGAAATATTATTCATAGAAAGGTTTGAATTTTATACCATATGCTAATACATCAGTGTCTTTTTCAACCGGCAACCGTCTGGTTACTGAGATAACTAATTTACCAGCTGCAACATCTGCATCTTGGTAATCAACTAGTTGCCCAATATACCGATTTCCTTTTGCATCTTCAACAAGCACCACGGGATACGGTGCTTGGTTCCCAAAAATTTTCGGTGCTACTCGAATAATTGTCACCGAAATAATGGTTCCTCGAATTCCTGCACTATATTTTCCTTTTTTTTGTTTTCTCCAAAGAGTAATTGGCGTATGTTTCATAATCTTTTTAAAATATGAATAACAGCTGTTGATCCTGAACCGGCAACGTTTTGTGCCAGACCTATTTTTGCATCAACGACTTGTCGATCGCCTGCTTCGCCTCGCAATTGTGTCGTAATTTCAACAATTTGTTTCACCCCGGTAGCCCCAACAGGATGTCCACATGCTTTTAAGCCTCCCGAAGGATTAATAATTTGTTTTCCAACTCCTAATGTATATTTCTTTTTTGAAATATCTGCTGCTCCTTTTCCTTTTTTGGAAAATCCTAAATCTTCTACTGCTAATACCTCCGCAATAGAAAAACAATCATGCACTTCAGCAACAGCAATATCACTCACTGTTAATCCTGTTTTTTTATAAGCGTTCTGCGCTGCATGTATCGTAACAGGTAAACTAACTAAGGATGATCTCTGCGTAATTTCTAATGAATCAGTTGCTACTTCACTGGCAATAATACTAACTACTTTTTTTTGCATTTTTAATAGATTTTCGTCTGTTGTAAGAATGATTGCCGCTGCTCCATCTGAAATAGGCGAACAATCTAAAAGATGCAATGGGTCAGCAATCTTTGTACTTTTCAAGACATCATCTGCAGTCAACAAATAGCGAAACTGTGCATTCGGATTTTTTGTTCCATGAAAATGATTTTTGACAGAAACCCCTGCTAATTCCTTTGATGACACATGAAACGTATCCATATACGATCTGGCTAAAAGCGCATACAGTCCTGCAAATGTTGCGCCACTTTGTCTTTCATGCTCACCACCTGCACCTGTCAAAGTGGTGGATACTTCATCCTGCAAATGATCTGTCATTTTTTCAGCACCAATAACAAGCACTGTCTTATGAGTACCAGAAAGCAGTGACTGTATTGCGGTATGAACAGCGATACCACCCGATGCACATGCAGCTTCGACACGGACGCTCGGAACAAATAGAGATAACGCATTTGCGACAAACGAACCAACATTCTCCTGTCCACCTAATGCACCGGATAACATATTGCCTGTATATATTGCATCAACGTGAGAAGGTTTCAGACCGGATTTTTCAATGGCTCCAAAAGCGCTTTCGCGTAGTAAATCTTCGAGACTAACACCCCACAGCTCGCCAAATTTTGTTACATATGTTCCTAAAACACCAATATTCATAGTTGTTTTGTGCGCTTTAAATACTCTACATACGAAATATATTGTTTTTTCTCTATCTGCGCCATAACAGGAAAAGCATTCTTTCTTTTTCCGATATGTTTTGTTGTTTCAAAAATAAATCCATCAGATCCTGCTCCTGAACCGTATGATACAAAAAATATTTTTTCATGCGGTTTTGCGATATCCAATACTGCTGCTAATCCCGTCAATGATGATGCAGAATATGCATTTCCTATCATATCAACAACCAAGGACGGTTTCAGTTGACTATCAGTGAATCCTAGTTTTTTTGCGACACTTCTTGGAAACTTCCCGTTGGGCATATGAAATACGCAGTAAGAAAAATCCTGTGGTTTCATCTGTGTCTCTTCTAAGAGTCTTTTTGCTTCACTCATAACATGGGTAAAATATGCTGGTTCACCGCTAAATCGTCCTGCGTGTGAGGGATATTTTTGTCCCTCTCGTCTCCAAAAGTCCGGTGTATCTGAAGAAAAAGAAGAGGTAGTCAAAATCTGTGCAATAATTTCTGATGGATTATTCGTCAACACATAGGCAGCAGCAGCAGCAGCAGCGGTGTATTCTAAAATATCTCGTGGAGCAGATTGTGCAGTATCAGCACCAATAGCCAAACCATACCCAATTTTCTTACTTTCTAACAATCCGAAAATAACTTGCATTGCCGCACTACCCGCCTTACAAGCAAATTCTAAGTCTGCTGCAAAATACTCCGGTCCAATACCTAACATCTGTGCAACAATAGTTGACGATGGTTTTACCGCATATGGATGACTCTCTGATCCAACGAATACTGCTCCAATATCTTGTGGGGAAATATTTCCAGTTACTAACGCTCTCTGGGCAGCTTCTTGCGCCAAAGTAACAGTATCTTCATCATATGCGGGTACTGATTTCTCAATCACATGCAATGCACTACTTATTTCCTCAGCGTTTTTTCCCCATGCATCAGCAATATCTTTTACTCGAACTCTGCTTGTTGGGATATATACCCCATATGTTGCAATACCAGTCATATTATTTTTTTCCTCTCCCGAGTCTATTATGTGAGGCAGCAAGACTACCCTCTGAAAGAGAAGCAAGGAGTGAAAGTTCACCTGCCAACACAACAGCACCGATGATTCCTGCTAATTTTTTGGCGTTTTTCCCTTCATTTCCACCAGTAATCCCTAGTATGCGTAACGCCTCTTTTTGTGTTGCCAATGTTGTTCCTCCACCAACCGTACCCACAACCATATCAGGTAAATAGACAGAAATGTACAAACCGTTTTCCACCTTTTCAACACTCGTCACTCCCATACTGCACTCAGCAATGTGTGCTATATCCTGACCGGTCGCCAAAAACAATGCACTCAGAGCATTCGCAATATGAGCATTTGCGCCGATTGTCCCTGCCATAATAGAACCTGAGGATAGTTTTGCTTGGGCAACTTCAAAAATCTGCTGAGCAGATGATTTCAGAACAGATACGATAATCTTATCAGAAATGAGGCAATCTGCCCATACTTTCTGCCCTCTCCCTTCAATAAAATTGAGAAAACTCGGTTTTTTATCAGAACACATATTTCCTGACAACGCAACACATTTTATCCCCATTTTTTCTTCAATATATGTGACAATTTCAGCTGTCGCATTCGTTGCCATATTCATCCCCATCGCATCCATACTATCAAACGCAAAACGAACAGATATATTTCGACCATTCATCCACGATTTGCTCCCTAAATAGATCAAATGTGAAGATGTTCTTTCAACAATTTTTTGTATGTGGTCGGTATTTTTCTCAATCCATTGGATAAATGCCATCCCCTCTCTTATCCCATCGACAACAAAAACAGGTGCACGAGTGATGCCTATTTTCTGTGTTACGATATCTGCTCCGCCACTCTCAGTAATAGCTTTGCACCCTCTGCTAATTGACGCGACAAGCGCTCCTTCAGTAGTTGCTAAAGGAATATAATAAGACTTTTTTTCACTTTTGAGCAACAGTGGTCCGGCAACACCAACAGGAACAGCAGTAAACCCAATCATATTTTCACAATTATATGTAGAAGCAGTATCCTCTGAGGCTAAAAATGTCCCGATTGCTGGCAGTTTTATCCCTAACGCTGCCTGAAGTGCTTCACGTCTGTCTTGAACTGTTTTATATGAGCGTATATTCATAAAATCACCTTGTACTATATATAGTCGTCTATTCTACCAAAATCATTCGAAATTGCCCATAGTTTGGTATAATACCTATATGCCTAGTCTTATTCAAAAAGTGATACGGGGAGACAGCGTGGCTGTTTTTCATTTTTATAAAGAGTATTCACCTGGCATTTTGCGATTTATCACCGCGAAAATACCAAAAGATTCTGATGCACAGGATCTCGTGCAAGAAATTTTTTTCGAAGCAATTGATACCATCGCATTTCTTAAAAATGAAAACCATGCTCGTGCCTGGTTATATAAAATCGCTAGAAATAAAATAGCTGATTTTTATCGAAGAAGAAAAATCAAACAAGTCTTGCTTTCTGAAATTCCTTTCCTACAACTGGTCGATACCCAAGTTCATGAACCGGAATTTATTTTTGAGAAAAATAGAATACGAGACGCGATTGAAAAAGCATTGAGCTCTTTACCACAAAACTATCAAATCGTATTACGACTTCACTATATAGAACAACTTCCTATCAAAAACATAGCGACTATGTTGGCACTTTCAGCCAAAGCAACGGAATCATTACTTTTTCGCGCCCGGAAAAAGTTTGATCTAGCCTATGAACGAATCTGAATTTCTCATACAACTACAAAAAAGGGCAACAGAACAGGAGAGATTGATCAAAAATTCTCTCTATCCACAAATCTTTTTACAGATAAGTAACTGGTTTGGAAAACATCCATGGCGAGTACTCATACCTGCCGCATTTCTTATCTCACTTTTATTACGGTTTCTTTTTGGTCATGTTTACTTTGAGAAAGTTTTATATATTTTTGGGGGTGCATGAAAAAAAGAACATTTTTCATTTTTGTTGCATATATATGGCTCAAGATGTTAGTCAAACTAACAACTGAACCTTTTATTTCTGTTCGTCAAATCACACGACGAACCATCCTATTACCTGTCATTTTTTCCCCGATCATTGGATTGGTAGTGCTTTTTACCCTGGGAAGATTTTCTTCTCTTTTGATAAATGTTTATGGTTTTGAACGAAGTCTTATTGCACTCTTTTTGAGTACTGTGCTCATCTCATTTGTCTTATGGCAATTACTCCTTTTGTATCTGCTTTTTAGTTTTCTATTTCTACTCAAAGGCTGATTATTTTGATTCTACAAGAGATTCTTTTTGCAGTAATGGAAGATTTTGGATGTAGACAAATCTTCCTTTATTTATAATCAGTCCTTTTTTTTCCAATCTTTTCATTTCAACACTGACTGTTTCTCGTGTCATACCCACAAGTGAAGCAAGACATCTATGAGAAATTGGCATAGGGATCATGATCATACCATCTTCTCTATACCCAAATCGTTCAGCAAGAATAAAAATAATAGATGCAACCCGCTCATATGCATTTCCAAAAACTAAATGCTCCATCCTATCCATAAGCCCTCCTAATCTGGATACGATTTCTTGTATCGAAGAAAAAAGAATATCTGGATCTTTTTTAAGAAATGCGATAAAGTCTTCTTTTGGAGCTCGAAATAATTCAACAGATGTCATAGCTTCAAGATTATGAAAATCTAATTTATCGTTTAATATCCATTGAAAAGGAAAAAAATCCCCAGGCTTAAAAACAACAAGACTCAATTCTTCACCATCTTTGGAAACAGAAAAATCACGTACATATCCTTTTTTGAGGTAAAAAACGCCGGGAGGAGGAGTGTCAGCACGGAGAATTATCTCGTGTTTTTTATAAAACAGAGGTTTGCGATCACTAAAAAAACCTGCTAATTTTTGCGTAGGCATTTAGAATACTCTTTGGTTACTTGTAATATAGCATACACCTCCTTTGTAAGCAATCTTATGGTTATTTCGTAAAGCAACGTACTGCAATAGATACAAAACACATTTATTATAAATAGAGATACGAACACTATGAGTACTAGATTTTACTTTCATCTTCTCTTTTCAGACATCCATTTGCTTTATGAAGTGTTTAAAAAAATAGTAAGGAAAGATGTAAGAACTGCTCCTCCATAACAGCTTTGAGAATCATCTTTGGTTTTATGCTAGAATGATCTTGTGTTTTTACTCTCACCTGATAACTACGAAATTAAAGAAACGAAGAAAAAAGGAAAGGGTGTTTTTGCGAAAAAAAATATTCGCTCAGGTGTCATTTTGGGTGATTATATCGGAACCGTTATAAAAACGGCTGAAGACTTTCTTCCTGATGACAAAGAAAGTTTTTATTTACTGTATTATCATGATCAAGCATCTATTTTTCCGGATCTAAAAAAACCTGGTATCCATTTACTAAATCATTCTTGTGCTCCAAACTGTTGGATGTATACGTATCGTGGACATACTTTGTTTTTTAGCTTGCGAAACATATTCAAAGGAGAAGAAATAACTATTTCTTACTTACTCAGTCCTCAAGAACCGTATTGCAAAAATTGTACGCATCTCTGTTCCTGTGGACACCTTTTTTGCACAAAATCCTTTCATCTTTCTCAAAAAAGATATGCATCTTGGTCAGCATTTCATGAAAAGCAATCACAAGAAACAAAACGAATGCGAATACACTATGGAAAAGTATTACCAAAACTATCTACATATCCAAAAAGAATTCCTGATAATCCCATCTATACGCTGTTTGGAGCAGAACACATCGATCCTTTCATTTTACAAAATACTTCTCTACCATCTATTTCTGAAATCAGAAGAACTATTAGACAAACGGGGAAAACTCTCTATCTGCCATTTTTAAATATAAAAATACATGGAATTTTAGAAAATAAAATAATTTCAAATCCGTATTCTTAGTATAAGTATTTGTCTTCCAGTGTTGCACGAATGACTAATACAGGAAGAAGAATAACCGTTAAAAAAAAGAGTCCTTGCCATGATGCATTCGCAAAACTCATCCCTAAAAACGTGCAATAAATACCAACATACATCGGATGATTAAAATACTTGTATAATCCTGTTTTGATTCGCTTCTGCTTTTGCGGCAAAACCCCAAATCCTTTTCTCAACTGAATCATTGTTGTAATCCATATACCTATTCCAACAAAAGCCACGATAACTCCCAAAATCATAACACTGATCGGGGGCATAAACGTATGAGGCTGCACATAGACAACGAGTGCATTACATACATACAAAAGTGGAATAAAAACTGTCCCAACGACAGACCAAACAATTTTCCAAATTATTTTTCCCATACAATATAAGAACGCTTCGCTTATTATAACAAAATGACCACGCATTTCTATCTTTTGATTGGAGATGTATACTATGCATGTAGCTATGGATACGTATGCTTATTTAGAAAAATATTTTGGGTATAAGGAGTTTCGTCCTTTGCAAGAAAATATCATCAATGATATTTTAGCGAAAAAAGATGTTTTTGTTCTGATGCCAACAGGGGGTGGAAAATCACTGTGTTATCAACTCCCTAGTATTATGGGGAACGGTGTAACTATTGTTGTATCTCCTCTCATTTCTCTCATGAAAGATCAAGTGGATGCACTGAAAGCAAATGGTATCAGAGCTGAATTTTTAAATAGCTCACTCACAGAAACGAAGCAAGATGAAATTTTGACTATGGTTCATAAAAATGAACTGAGACTCTTGTATGTAGCACCAGAGCGATTGATGCAGGATCGATTTTGGATGCTCTTGGAGAAACTGGCAATCAATTTTTTTGCTATTGATGAAGCACATTGTATTTCACAGTGGGGACATGACTTTCGTCCTGAGTATCGAAAACTCTCTCTTCTCAAAAAAACGTTTCCACATATTCCCATTGTTGCACTAACGGCAACAGCAACAACACGAGTCAAACAAGATATTGTTGAACAACTCACTTTGGAAAATCCTACTCGTTTTCAAGCCAGTTTTAATCGGCCAAATTTGACTTATTTTATTCATCCAAAACTGAATTCTTTACAAACATTACTAACATATATAAAAGCTCACAAAGGAGAATCAGGTATTATTTATTGTCAGTCTCGAAAAACAGTGGAGGGACTATCCAAAAAACTACAAGATAAAGGCATCTTTGCACTTCCGTATCATGCAGGATTACCTGATGATGTCAGACGAAAAAACCAAGAAGATTTTATCAAAGAAAATGCAGATATTATTGTCGCAACAATTGCGTTTGGGATGGGAATCGATAAACCAAATGTTCGATATGTTTTCCACTATAACTTGCCACAAAGTCTGGAACATTATTATCAAGAGACAGGCAGAGCAGGTAGAGATGGATTACCAAGTGAATGTGTCTTTTTATATAGTATTGCTGATAAATTTTTTTACGAACGCTTTTGGGAACAAAAAGAGATTGATGAAAAACGTATCGCAAAACAACAACTCCAGACTGTTATCTCATTTGCACAAAGTACGTTATGCAGACGAAAACAACTACTCCATTATTTTGGCGAAGACTACACAACACCCAATTGCCAAACATGTGACAACTGTCTCACTCCACAAAAAACATTTGATGCAACAGTACTCGCTCAAAAAATCCTCTCATGCGTGTATCGGGTAGACCAGCGATTTGGCGCAAGTCACATCGCAAATATTTTAGCCGGTTCACAATCAAAAAGTATTATAGAAAAAAATCACCACCTCCTCTCAACATTCAATATCATCAACGACTACAATGCATATGAAATAAAAATGTTTATGTATGAGCTACTCAACCTGGGATATCTCAAACAAACAGATGATCAATACGGTATTTTGTCATTTACTGAAAAAAGTAAAGGTGTTTTATTAGGAAAAGAAACAGTATTACTGACCGTTATTGAAAAACAAGATATTCCAGTATCTAAAAAGAAAGATGAGGAAA
Organism: Candidatus Levyibacteriota bacterium; assembly: GCA_018061205.1. Lineage (GTDB taxonomy): Bacteria > Patescibacteriota > Microgenomatia > Levybacterales > UBA12049 > JAGOUP01. The sequence goes on from JAGOUP010000002.1 coordinate 16,571, forward strand.
TTGTTGATCAGGATTTGTTCGCAAAACTTCGCGTACTGCGAAAACGCTTGGCAGATGAAAAAAATGTTCCACCATATGTGATCTTCTCTGATGCCAGTCTCAAAGATATGGTAAAAAATCTCCCACAAAACGAAGCACAATTTTCAGAAATTTATGGTGTTGGAAAAGAAAAACTAAAAAGATATAGCAAGATATTTTTAGAGGAGATTAAAAACTAGTTCTTGGTATTATCTGGTTCCCAAGGGGTCATGAGTTGGAAGTAGTTTCCGTCTGGATCAGCCAGGGTTGCGATGAATGAATCATCCATACCGTATGGTTCTTTAATCACTGTTGCTCCTGCTTTTTTCATGCGTTCAAATTCTTTCTTTACTTCTGTTGTTTCAAAATTCATGATCAATCTTTGCGGCTCTTTCGCTTTGCCTTTTACTTCTGAGTGTTCACCTATGGTCAAGAACCCCTTTCCAATCTGCCATCCATACCAACCACCATCTGTCATATCAGCTGGTCGACCAAGAATTTTCTCATAAAACTTCCCCATCACTTCAACCTGAGAAGTACCAATCATAATAGAATTTAAATCGAGCATAAAATTATTATAAACCACTCTTGTAAAAATGCAATAGTAATTGTGTTAAAAGGCTGCATGAAATACGTCACCTAATCTTTCTTGTTTATACTGCTTGAGTATTGAAATTACTTCTTCATCTTCCACTGGAGAAAAATCCTGATAATATGCGCTGACCGTATCTAAAAATTCGTCTTCAGGGGGGAAATCAAACGCAATTACTTCGTCTACTTCGCATCGTAATATCATCGCAATTGATTCCGGAATTAAAGGAACTGCTATAACAATTTTTTTTGGATGACTATACTTTAATTCTCGTATAGCAGCTCGCATAGTCAATCCTGTTGCAATACCATCATCAACAAGAATTGATATTTTTCCTCTTGCTGATATTTCTTTGGCTGTTACATAAAGCACATCTCATAAGATAATTTCTTCTTCTGAGGAAAGAACATGATAAGTTGTTTTATCCTCAGAATTATGCCTGTGATATCTTATTCATACCGATTTTGAGAAGAATAGAACAATCTAGCGCCGGCACTTACAGCCAACAGGAAACCTATCCCAACACTCGTTACCATCGCATTGACCTGATTACCAAATCCTAAAACAAATGGAGCAATCATTGAAACGATTCCTGCCACCACTGTTACAATATATTCCCATCGCTCTCGATCAATAGAGTAAGCCTCATAATAGGAAAGAGTCATCACCACAAAACCAAGAGACAAACTCACCCAAAGAGCAATCGAATTTTCAGAATATCCCAAAGTAAATGGAGCAAGTGCTAGTACTAATCCTAAAATTCCAGTTATCCAATACATACTTTTTCACCTTCTTCCTTTATACAATAGGCATTCTAAAAATAGTAAGTAATGTCCTCATTCCGCGATATACTTCGCGTATTTCTTCTATCATAAGGAAAAAAAGTATTTTCATATCACCAATAAAATAATCCCTTTTATTATCTGATGCAATGATAAATATCACACAAAATAACGAGGTATTTTATTTGAAATATACTACATTGTTATGAGGATTTTCTGTTATCTAAATCTTTTTATGGATCTTGCACGAATACGAGCAGCATCTACTTCTCTATTGTGGGGTTTGGCATCGGTCACCATGGAATCTAAAAACTTTCTCGTTGCCAATGCTACTTCTTCAATAGCAGTTGTAAATGCTTCTTCATTTACTTTTGATGGTTTTGGAAAACCTGAAAGTTTTCGAACGTATTGCAGGGATGCAGCTCTGATTTCTTCATCAGTTGCTGATGGATCAAAATTGAATAGTGGTTTGATATTTCGACACATAATTTTCTAGTTCACAGTAGACGATTTACCTTAGTAAATCGGTTCATGGTTTCCCCATAAAGGGGATCTATGGACATAGTAGAACGAAAAGATAAAAAATCTTATTTTTTCTTTTTTCGTTTTGCGGCTTTAGCGGCTAACATTGCTGCTTTGATTTCTAGCCTTTTTTTGGTTTTGTGGGAGCTTGATTTGTTGTTTTTCCCAAATCCGATTCCCGTATCTCTTTTTGACATATGCTCTATTATACACTATTTAGACGCGGAGAGCTACATTTTTATCTATATTACGTTTTACTAGAGCAGTTGAACATCCACTGGACACCATATTTGTCAGTGCATGAACCAAAATAATCTCCCCAAAACATTTCCTGCAATTGCATCTCTACTTTCCCTCCTGCTGACAATGCGTTAAATAATTTGTCTGCGTATGTTGATCCAAATGCCTGTTGGTTCTTCTTTTAATGCTCTGAGTCGTAAATTTTTGTATTTCTCCCATTCAGATGGCTGTAACGTAAGAATTTGTGGTAACTCCATGAGGAAATTATAACAGGAAATTCATTTTCTTATACCTTTAGTTTCTCACTCATCATTTTCTCGTTTTGGTAGAAAAGGTAAGCGCACTCGATCTTTTTTTATTTCAATATGCGGACGTAATGTCTTTAAAACACTTGCATATCGATGTGGATTATGAATCAAATACATATCCAAATATTTACTCAAGCGTATATCATAGAGCGTGATTGTCGCAAAATTACATAACTCTCCGATAAAATTGTCTTGGATATCCATCATTCGTATTTTGTCCAGTTCATACTGCTCAGTTTTTGTAAAAATTATCCCCTTTTTATGAAAAATATGTTCTGGTGTTATTTCATAATATTCATTTAACCAACTCAAAACTATATAGATGGTAAGAAAAATCTTGAGAATTCCAAAACCAATAAATACGCTAAGAAATAATGATGAATTTGAAGAAGCTGTCGGTAGAATTTGCTCTCCTTTAACCAAAATAAAATAAAATCCGATGACGGCAATTGCTAAAATAACATCGATAAATATAAGTTTTGTCAGAAGTACTGCAATACTCTGTCTGATATTCAAATTTGTCAACGTTAGCTTATGTAGTTCAGTCATCATTTCTCCCTATATTTTAATAGTAGCATTGTTTCAACAAGAGTCACAATACCAAAGCCAAAATACAATGCATGTAACCAATGACTTTGGTGCATGATATACATTTCAACAAATATCCAAATGAGAAGACCAAACCCTGCAACTGCTAACCCTTCCATCGCTAATTTTGATTGTCTCCATAAGAGAAAAGCAGAAAGAAGGTATGCTCCTCCTACAATAACCGCTAAAATAATTCCTGGCCAGAAATATGAGGAAAATGGAGAAGTACTCAACAGTGAAACAGGCATGCCTAGTCCATCTGTTGTAATCAATTTGTATCCACCAAAAACAGCACTCATACCAATCAGTATCCCCAAAATCGCAATCGCTTTTGTGATAACACTATATCTTTTCATCCTCTCATTATTTACCATGTGGGTTTGTAATAATACCATCATCAGGATCATTTTCTATGGTCGGTTCTAGTGTATATTCAATAGCATTTCCTTGCGTGAGAATATCAAGCGGATGTCCTGTGTTTTCTTTAATCTCTTCTCCTTCAAGCCATAGCATCTCACAAAAATTACATAAGAATGCTACCTGTCCTTTGTCTTTTAATGTTACTTTTCGAACAATACCTCTTTCACATTTTGGACATTTCATATTTCTCCTTTCTTACCGAGGGTACGCTTATGAAGAAAGGTATGCATTGATGTACATCACTCTACTACTTCTTCTGCAAAGTATGAAACGTTGCATGGACTAAAAACAAAACACCAATCATACATACCGGAAATGAGATTAGCATAAAGGTAGAGAATAATTTATATGTTTGGAAAAACGCCGTAAAAAATAGACCAACAAGAATAAAAAGAAATCCTCCTAACTCTTCTTTTTTCCATGCGATGAATAATGCTATAATGAGTATAAAATTTGGTATCAAATGAATAAGAAACGCAGTCATCATTTCCCAAATTGATTTCCCTGTTACAAAAACATCAAAAGCAAAAATACCCAGAAAACCAATAAATACTATTGCCATTATTCGGGGTAACCAATAGAGAAATGTGTTTTTTGTCAAAAACAAACTATACATCATAATTCTCATTTCACGTTGTAGTTCTTGAAATTCTGGTATAAGTAATTCGAAAATGCTTTCATATTGTTTTTAAAATACTCCTCACAAATATAAAATGCATTGATTTACATCAAACAAATATCATGTGATATATATCATTGGAGAGAAAATATAAAAGCCATATCATTTGTCTATGATAAAGCTGCTACAAGAAGGGAAATACAAATTATTAGAAACAAAAAAACAAACAAAAATTTTAACACTTGATAAGAAAGAAACATTTGCATGGATTAATGCTTTGGATATTGGAGAGATACTCGTAGTATCTCATACTGCTCACAGTGTTGATTGTATTCTTTCCATAGGAAACTATCGCATGTATGAGGTAAAAGATGAATCAGCGTTTGTAGACCTGGTGCATTTAGAATTGTTTGTGGGAGATGGCGTATGGCAAGGATATTTACTCCCTACAGGACTTCCAACTGATGAGAAGAAGCGAAATAGAATAATTCCTACTAACGAAACAATCACAAAATCTACACACTAAACGCCACCGGCAAGTTCTTCTTCCAGTTTTTGTATATCTACAACGGTTAGAATATTCTTCTCAAATATTACCAATCCTTTTGCTTTTAATGTATGTATTTCTCTACTGACTGTTTCTCTTGTCATTCCGGACTGTGCTGCCAAATCTTTTTCTGAAATCTGTAACATAACAGTAGTCTCATCTTTTTTACCGAATCTTTTTGCTTGAATAATCAGTTCTGTAACGAGTCTCGCATATGCATTTCCCGCCATAAGATATGTCATACGAGTTAAGATACCATCAGTTCCTTTATAGACACGACGCATCAAATCATAAAGGACATCCGGATTATCTTTGATAAATGCAATCACTTCTTCACGTGGTGCTTTCCACACTTCTATATCAGTTATTACTTCAAAAAAATATTCATTTGGCGTTTCATTCATTGCCCAAGACATAGGAAAAAATGCAATGGGTTTAAAGACATTGACAACGACCTCTTCACCTCTTTGAGAAATAGCATACTGCTTTACATACCCTTTTTTGAAATAAAAGATACCGGATGGATTATCACCCGCTCGAATAAGTATCTCTCCTTTTTTATATGAATATTTTTTGTATTGTGTAAAGAAAATATCAATTTTTTCTGAAATAATCTGATTCATAGCTGTATTATACTCCTTTGCCCAATATAAATCCTCTCTATGCATAGAAATATTGACATGAACAATGGCTCAGATCATACTATAATAGTGAAAGACTTTTCAAAATTTCTGATTTCAATAATAGGTTGCGAGCTAGTAGGGATACTGAGTACTCCATTTACTATTTCTGCTATTTCGACATGGTATATATTTCTCAATAAACCTCCTTTTTCACCTCCTAACTGGGTATTTGGTCCTGTTTGGACAATACTCTATTTCCTCATGGGTATATCAGCATTTCTTGTTTGGAGAAAAGGCTTAAAGAATAAAAAAGTAAAAAAAGCACTCTTTTATTTCCTCCTACAACTCTTTTTTAATTTTCTCTGGTCTCTCCTCTTTTTTGGATTGCACTCCCCTCTCTTGGGACTTTTAGACATCATAGTATTATTGGTCAGTATTGTGATCACTCTTGTCGCATTTTATAGAGTTTCTAAAATTGCAGCATATCTTTTGATTCCATATCTTTTATGGGTAAGTTTTGCCACTATTCTGAATCTTTCTATCGTGTTATTAAATAAATAAAATAGGAGTTTGAAATTCATAATTGATTCATGTATCAGGTTCGATTGTCCTACTCGGGTTAGAAGTTTTTTGAGGCTAAAAAAGGTGTTCTACTTCAAGAGCGACATCACAAATCATTTTATGGCCTGGAATGCAATGTAGAACATTGTGCCACTATAAACAAAGGTTATGATACCACCTCTTAGTAAGTGAACCATGTCTATTTTTTTGCCAAATAACGATTTGGCTGTATGCAAGATACCAGCTTGAAAAAGATAGAAAGCATATGCCAGTAGGAGAGCAGTATTTGCATGAAGACCCCAATTGAGAAAATAGCTCATTATGGCCACAACGCCAAAAGCTAGATTGGCAAACCCTACTTCGAACTGAAAGTCCACATTTTTGGCACTAAAACCAATCCGTTTGGCATCTTGTGTATGCAGCAATACATGACTAACAAAACTGAGCACGCCGACCATTCCCACTGCTGATACTGAAGCTATAGCCACTGCTTCAGTGACGTTACTATGGAGATAACTGAGGGAGAGATACAAACCCGCCCCTCCCGCGGCATATCTGATGAAAGCAACCAACTGTACGAGCATACTTATCTAAAGAGGATCAACACAAAGGTAGCAGCTTGTAGACAAACTAGTGAACATCCTGCTTGCACAGCAATTTTGGAAAGAATCCATTTCCCTTCTGTGCCACCAAAAATTACTCCACTCACTTGGGTAGGGACGACAAATCCTATCCAGAAAAATCCACTTAATGCATAAAAATTCCAATCAAGTGGAAGATAGGTGATAAAGATTGCTAAAACAACAGAGGTAATTAAGGTAACAAACGCTTGGAGTACATAGAAAGGTCCCATGGATTTCATCATTTTTTCTTGCACGTCTTTTGGTAGTTTATCAAAGCCATGAATTTTTCCCCAAAGTTTTCCAAAAAACACGCTATACCAAATTGCGCCAATAATAAATTGCACCACTGTTGCCAAAATAATTGCGAGAAAATTCAATTGCATAGCATGTTAATAGTAGTTATTTTAGAAATTATTTGCAATAGTGAAAAAGTTTTAAATTTCTAAGCCTAAAACAGTATTTTACTTTAGGATTTCATCAATTCTTTTATGGTAAATGCAAAAGTTTTACCATCAATTTTTATAAAGTCTTCATAAGATAAATCTCCTGTAGTGTCGTATTCTCTCCAATGTTTGATTTTGCCATTTTCTAGTTCTACAATTGCTACTCCATGATGAATGAGGTTATTAAATTCAAAAGTATATTCTCCAATACCAGTTTGTTTTTCTTCATCAAAGAATAAATTTTGCCATTGCAGTGTCATATCAAAGCCGTTATCTCCACCAAAGTATTCATATAGTTCTTTTTTCCCTTTAAAGAATTGTTTGTCAGGAGGTTCTATATATGCTGCATTGTCAGTAAAACAGTCAGTAGCCATTTTTGCATTTTTTGTATTCCAACCTTGAGCAATTGTCTGCATCAAATTTTTAAATTCTTTTGTCGTCATAAAAAAAGTAGAGAACAAATGATCCTCTAATGGATGGATTGAAAACCTATTTGTGTGAACAAACGAGCCTTCTTACTTTCGATCTAAATAAGACCAGAAAGAAGAAGAATTAAAACCACTACTGTGAAGATTGCAAAGACACCGACCGTTTGAATAAAGAGATTGACCGCTTCTTTTTTCTTACCTTTAATAAAAAGCTGCAACGGCTGGTAGAAAAATAAAGTGGCCATCATGGCAACAGAAAGGGTGAGCAGTGACAAAAACACCACTGAAGCAAAAGCAGTATCCGGTTTATCTTTATGAGTTAAGGAGATAAAATTTATTATAGAAACTACGAGGATTATATATCCTGAAGCACCCAGAGCATTAATAATAGGATTCTTAGACATAACCTGATTATACCAAATTTTCTCCCAGTGTTCACACACTTCGAACCCACTTTTAGGAAACAACCAAGACTTGGATAGGGAAGATATTTAAATAGCACAATCTATTACTACCTTAGTTTGATACAAAATGGAGAGCGAATACATGACCATTATGACTAATTGGAGCGAGAAAAACCGTGGAACTTATGGTACTTCCATCTTTTTTCTTCCAAACAATTTTATTCGCTGAACCAATATTTTTTTCCATCGCATCCTGAAATGATGAAATAAGTGTTTCTTGACTTTGATCAGCTACAAATACATCAGGAAATGATTTCTCTATTTTTGCCCACTCATCCTCGGATTGGTAACCCAGAAGTGTTGCAAATTTTTTGTTGCAAACTTTATGCAAGTCATCAAGGTATATATAAATGCCCTGTTCAGAATTTGCCAAAATATCCTGATACTCTTTTGTAATTGATTGTATCAACTCCTCATGATGATGATGCTCATCCATAGTTATTTTTTATATTACTACTAAATAGTTTTTTTTACAATTATTAAAAGAAATAAATGCTACATTTTGAGGTTACCAAATTTTCACTTGCTCCGCCGAAATCTGAGATATTCATAACGCTATCTCTCCCAAATCTTATCTTCAGGAGCAAAATCTACTTGATGTTCAGGAATATTAATAGATAGACCATACTCTTTTGCTTGTTTATATAATACTGGATTTGCTAAATCTACTTTAAATATTTTATTTGAAAAAATAATAAAGTGATAGCTATCATTTTTGAAATCTGCATACCAGTCTGGATGCTCTAGATCAAATGATCTACTTATTTCGCTAGCAATTTCGTCTGCTTTTTTTTCTGGTATTTCAACCGTATGCAGTCTCCATTGCGATAACCATGGTGTTTGATGTTCAGGAGTAACTGGCTCGACTTTTGTTTCTAAAATACTGACATTTTTGAGAAATGAAGTATCTTGCAGACTTTCTTCAATAATTATTCCTTTATAGTTCATAAGCTGATTATAGC
>JAGOUP010000038.1 GCA_018061205.1 Candidatus Levyibacteriota bacterium
TATCTATAGTATTAATGTATGCTCATAATTGTCAATAAGAACATCAATTAACAATACCCTAGTTGACAAAAAAGGAGAAAAACTAGTAGACTAATTTCTCAGAGATGTCCGAATTGTAGACACGAAATTTTGTTTTTTATGCCCGATATTACTGGCCTTGAAAAGATACATGGCAATTTTAAAAAAAAGGATATTTTATCCCTTGAACAATTTTCCACAGATGACATAAAGCTCCTCTTTTCTCACGTCGAACATATGCGAGATATCGCAGTGAACTCCCAACCATCAGATATTTTGAAGGGCAATGTCGTTACGCTCCTTTTTTATGAACCATCCAGTCGGACATTTGGATCATTTGGCGCTGCGATAAAACATCTCGGTGGACAAACAATTGATATTATCAATCCCCAACAATTTTCCTCAGTTGTCAAAGGAGAAACTCTGGAAGATACTATCCGGGTTTTTGAAAGTTATACAGACGCCATCGTTATCAGACATCCAGAAGCAGGAACCGCAATACACGCAGCAATGGCAGCAAAAAATGTACCAATTATCAATGCTGGAGATGGGATAGGTGAACATCCGACACAAGCACTGTTAGATTTATATACAATTTATGAAACATTCGGCAGGCTAGATAATCTCACTATTCTTTTCACCGGTGACATTCTCAATGGAAGAACAGTCCATTCACTGATGCGTGGACTTGCACTCTACCCAAACAATACTATTTATCTATTGGCACCAACACAATTACAACTCTCATCAGATGAAAAAAAACAATTTGAGGAAAAAGGACTCACGATTCATCTCATAACAACCGAACAAGATATTCCTCCTGCTGATGTCTGGTACTGGACCCGCGTACAAAAAGAACGTTTTGAGAATCTGGAAGAGTATGAAAAAATGAAACACGCATTTGTGCTCACCCAGAAACTATTGGATGAAAAAGGAAAACAAGAAACTATTGTGATGCATCCACTTCCAAAAGTAGGAGAAATTGAGAAAACAGTAGATAGAGACCCAAGAGCTATCTATCTCACTGAAGAAATACAAAACGGATTATATGTTCGCATGGCGTTGATGGGGCTAGTGTTAGGAAAATTATAATCTCCGCTGTCATGCTGAATTTATTTCAGCATCTCAAAGCATGAGAAAAAAGATCCTGAAACAAGTTCAGGATGACATTATAATAATATGGTATATGCAAAATTAGTGTTAGAAGATGGATCTGAATATAGTGGGAAAAGTTTTGGTGCTGAAAAAAGTAGTGCCGGGGAAGCCGTATTTACCACTGGTATGGTAGGATATCCTGAAAGTCTCACTGATGCTTCTTATGGCGGCCAGCTATTGATTTTTACGTATCCACTCATTGGGAGTTATGGAGTAGCTGATCAAAAATATTGGGAGTCTGCGTCAATCAAAGCAAATGGCCTGATAGTTTCTTCGTATATCGATACCCCCTCACACTTTCAAAGTAATCAAACACTCGGCGAGTGGCTCAAAAAAGAAGAAATCCCTGGAATTGAAATACCGGACACAAGAGAACTGACAATCAAACTCCGAGAAAAAGGAACCATGCTTGGAAAAATAGTCATCAATGATCAAGATCAGCCATGGTATGATCCAAATGTTGATGATTTATTATCACGAGTATCTACCAAAAAAGTATTTAGTGAGGGGAGCGGGGACAAAACGATTATTCTCATCGATTGTGGTGTAAAGAAAAATATTGCAACTTGTTTGGTAGAGAGAAACGCCAGAGTCATTACTGTTCCTTGGGATTATGATATCTTTTCTCTTCAAGAAAAATTTGATGGCGTTGTTATTTCAAATGGTCCAGGAGATCCCAAAATGGCAGGAAAAACAATAGAAACAATCAAGAAAGTACTGGAGAAAAAAATACCCATACTTGGTATTTGTCTCGGCCATCAATTACTTGCCCTCGCAGCAGGTGGCGATACAACAAAACTCAAATATGGACATAGAAGTCAAAATCAACCCTGTACTATGCATGGGAGTAAGCGATGTTTTATTACCACACAAAATCATGGATTTGAGGTCAGTAAAATTCCTCAGGACTTTACTCCATGGTTTACGAATGCAAATGACGGATCAAATGAAGGTATCATCCACAAAACACTTCCATTTATGTCAACCCAATTTCATCCAGAAGCCAGACCAGGACCTGAAGATACCCAATGGATATTTGATGAATTTTTATCAAGAATTACTTAATCGTGTCATCTCGTAGATCCTTTAGGGCTGAACTCGTTTCAGGATCTAGTTAAAAAAGAATAGAATAACAATAGAGATGCTGAAACAAGTTCAGCATGACAACAAGAAAATGATTATGAAAAAAATACTTATCTTAGGTTCAGGAGCATTGAAGATAGGAGAAGCGGGAGAGTTCGATTATTCTGGTTCACAAGCTATTAAAGCGTTGAAAGAAGAGGGGATAGAAACAGTACTCGTCAATCCAAATATTGCAACAATTCAAACATCTAAATTTTTGGCCGATACAGTCTACTTTCTCCCTGTAAATCCCTATTTCGTTGAAAAAGTAATAGCCAAAGAAAAGCCAGATGGGATATTTCTCTCTTTTGGTGGACAAACAGCACTCAATTGCGGCTTGGCATTAGAGGAGAGTGGTGTATTAAAAAAGTACAATGTAAAAGTCCTCGGGACACCAGTATCAGCAATTGCTCTGACAGAAGATAGACAAGCATTTGCCAATCACTTACATAGTATAGACGTCCAAACACCACAAAGTGTGGCGGTAAATTCAACTGAGAAAGCATTGGAGATAGCAAAGAACTTGGGTTATCCAGTTATGGTACGTGCTGGTTTTGCACTCGGAGGGCAGGGAAGTGGCATCGCAAAAAATGAAGAAGAACTCAAAAAGATAACAAACAATGCATTTTCCTTTGTTACACAAATACTCGTTGAGCAATATCTCCATCATTTTAAAGAAATAGAATATGAAGTCGTCAGAGATAAAGATGATAATTGCATAACTATTTGCAACATGGAAAACTTTGATCCACTCGGTATTCATACGGGTGAATCCATCGTTGTCGCGCCAAGCCAAACACTAACCAGTAATGAATATCACCACCTCAGATCAACAGCAATAAAAATTGTACGAAGTCTCGGAATAGTAGGGGAGTGTAATGTCCAATTTGCTCTGAATCCACATCCAAAAGAAAAAGAAATCGAATATTACGTGATAGAAGTAAATGCGAGACTTTCTCGCAGCAGCGCGTTGGCATCAAAAGCGACCGGTTATCCACTAGCGTATGTTGCAGCAAAATTAGCACTTGGACAAAACCTCACTGAAATAAAAAATAGTGTCACCGGAGTCACCAGTGCATGCTTTGAACCAGCACTTGATTATATTGTTACGAAAATTCCACGATGGGATATAGAAAAATTCAGAGGAGCTGATGAAAAAATCGGCAGCAGTATGAAATCAGTCGGAGAAGTCATGGGTATTGGACGAACTTTTGAAGAAAGTTTTCAAAAAGCAATCCGCATGCTTGATCTGGATTTTGAGGGTGTGACGAGTACGCTGCTTCTGAAAAATGGTGATACTGTCGAGGACTTATTGGAAAAACCTACCCCCAAAAGAATGTTCGCAATAGCCAGTGTATTAAAAAAAGGAATGAGTATATCAGAAATTCATGCTATTACAGGCATTGATGAATGGTTTTTGTCTCGCATAAAACATATTGTCGATATAAGCACCCACATGCCCAAAAAACTCACTGAAATTACCAAAGAACACCTTTGGGAAATAAAAAGAGCAGGTATCTCCGATAAACGAATCGGGGATCTCACACAAACAACAGGGCTTGCGGTTCGTGATTATAGAAAAAATCTGGGAGTAATTCCATCAATTTTTCAAATAGACACCTTGGCCGGTGAATTTCCTGCAAAGACAAACTATTTATATGTCACCTATGGCGGAAATCACAATGATGTTTCTCCAGCAAAAGACAAAGGTGTTATTGTGTTAGGCTCTGGTCCTTATAGAATAGGGTCATCGGTTGAATTTGACTGGACGAGTGTCAATACTGCTATGCAGTTAAAAGATCATGATAAACAATCAATCATTATCAATTGTAATCCTGAAACTGTCTCAACTGATTATGATATTTCAGAAAGACTCTATTTTGAAGAACTCACGTTTGAAAGAATCGCTGATATCTATGATTTTGAGAATCCTTTTGGCATCATCGTTTCAGTCGGTGGACAAACGCCAAATAATAGAGCACAATCGCTTCATCAATATGGTGCACATATTTTGGGTACGACTCCTGAAAATATCAATAGAGCAGAAGATCGAAGCATCTTTTCAAAACTACTCGATGATTTGGAAGTAGATCAACCAAAGTGGAATAAATTTACTGATACTGAAAAAGCAGTCACATTTGCTGACACTGTTGGATACCCTGTGCTTATCCGTCCATCTTATGTGCTGTCAGGAACGCTCATGCGTATTTGTAATACGAAGGAAGATCTCGTCAAATTTTTAGATGAAGCAGCACATGTATCATCAGACTACCCACTCACTGTCTCTAAATTTATTGAAGAAGCAAAAGAAATTGAATTGGATGCTGTTGCAAACAACGGAGAAATAAAAGCATTTGTCATTTCAGAACATATTGAAAATGCCGGAGTCCATTCAGGTGATGCGAGTATTGTACTCCCTCCACAAACACTGAATGAAACAACACAAAAAGCAATAGAAGAGGTAGGTCGGAAATTGGCCAAAGCATTAGACATTTCAGGACCAGTCAATATACAATTTTTGGCAAAAGACAACAACATCCAAGTGATTGAAACAAATCTGCGCGCATCAAGAACATTTCCGTTTATTTCGAAAGTAACAGGTGTTGATTTTATCAAACTGGCTGTCGATGCATTCTTTGGTAAGCAATCGAACAATGTAGCAATGAAACAATTGTCTTTTGTCGCTGTCAAAGTAGCACAATTTTCTTTTGCCAGACTCACTGGTGCTGATCCAATTTTACATGTAGAAATGGCATCAACTGGGGAAGCTGCCTGTTTTGGTGATACAGAAGCACAAGCGTTTTTGACAGGAGAATTAGCTGTCGGGGATCACATTCCAGCAAAAGGAATATTCTTAAGTCTTGGGGGAGACGAAAATAAAAAGAAATTTTTAAAGAGTGTCAAAAAAATTGGGAAGTTACAATTACCTTTGTACGCAACAGAAGGTACTGCAGCATTCCTAAAAGCAGAAAATATAGCTGTTGAGACTCTTCACAAATTACATGATGGCAAGTCACCAAATGTCTTAGAATATTTCCAACAAAGAAAAATAGACTTGGTCATAAATTTAGTAGAACATCAACAAGCTGATGAACTTGATAAACTAACAATTAGACGAGCAGCAATTGACCACAACATTCCTGTGTATACCAATTTCCAAAAAGCAAGAATGTTTATAGAGGGAATAACTACCTATTCGCTTGAAGATATTCCAATCCGATCGTGGGATGAATATACAAAAGGCATTTTGTAAATGTCATCCTGAATTTATTTCAGGATCTCTAATGTAAGATATTTTCTAGATGCTGAAACGAGTTCAGCATGACATAGAGTATATTATGTTACAATAACCCCATGAATTTGGCTGGAAGACTCAGACCACAAAACCTCAAAGAATTCGTTGGACAAGAACAGTTGGTAGGTAAAGGGAAAATCATACAACGCATGATTCAACAAGATCAACTCTTTCCTATGATTTTCTGGGGACCACCGGGAAGTGGCAAAACTACATTGGCACAGATCATTGCGAAAGAAACTGAAGCCGATTTTCATGAACTATCAGGTGTCACCAGTGGCAAGGAAGATTTGCGAAAAATCATAACCATAGCACGAGAAAATCAGCAGTTCAAACGACGAACTATCCTCTTTATCGATGAAATTCACCGATGGAATAAAGCACAACAAGATGTCCTGTTGCCGCATGTCGAATCCGGGCTACTGATTTTAATTGGTGCCACGACAGAAAACCCATCTTTTGAGGTTATCAGTGCATTACTTTCAAGATCCCGAGTATTTGTCCTCCAAAGTTTGACAACAGAAAATCTAAAAAGAATTATAGATACCGCACTCACGGATACGACCCGTGGGCTAGGGGAGTATAAACGAAAAATAAGTGAAGTAAATAAAGAGCTACTCACCAGAATTTCGGGGGGAGACGCACGGATCATGCTCAATGCATTAGAAATGGCTGTTACCAGCTATCCTTCGGCAAGCTCAGGACGAGTAAAGAAAAATGAAATCACTGAGGAAATGATTCAAGATATTTTTCAGACA
>JAGOUP010000039.1 GCA_018061205.1 Candidatus Levyibacteriota bacterium
GTGGTGCACTCATCACTGCTGAATTTGGGCTTTCGTATGGTCGCAAAGTCTTTGCCGTTCCTGGACCGATTACGTCTAGTTTGTCCAAAGGACCATACAAGCTCATAGAAAAAGGAGCAATGCTTGTAACAAAGCCAGAGCACATCTTAAAAGAATTACGAATTACGAATAATAAATTACGAATTGATACCAAGAAAAAATTAAATGGAGATACGAAAGAAGAACAGATGATTATTGATTTACTACAAAATGAACCATTTAGTTTTGATGACATTGTGAGAAGTACAAAAACAGATTCAAGAAAGGTAGCATCTTTGTTATCAATGATGGAAATAAAAGGATTAGTGAAGAGTACTGATACTGGAGGATTTTCGATCGCAACAAGAGAGCAATAGAACAATACAACAATTTTTTTGTCCTTGACACTACCTGTATAATGTAGTCTACACTTTATACTTATGAACCTCGTTATTGTTGAATCACCGACGAAAGCACGCACTATTGGGCGTTTTTTGGGAAAAGAATATGACATCAAAGCATCCATGGGACATATCATGGACCTTCCCAAAAGTACGCTTGGGGTGGATGTGGACCGGAATTTTGCACCATTGTATGAAGTCGTTGCGGATAAAAAAAAGATTATTGCAGAACTCAAGATGGCGGCAAAAGGAGCTACCCAAATCATTTTAGCCACAGATCCTGATCGAGAAGGTGAGGCTATTTCAGCACATGTCAAAGAAGTCCTGATGGAAGACAAAAAACTGAAAGTACCAGCGTCGAAATTTGTCCGTATCGTTTTTCATGAAATTACCAAAGAAGCTATTGAGGAAGCACTGACACATCCAGGTGTTGTTGATGAAAATTTAGTGAACGCACAAACTGCCAGAAGAGTACTGGATCGTTTGGTAGGATACAAACTCTCACCACTGCTGTGGCAAAAAGTGAGACGTGGGTTATCTGCTGGTCGTGTGCAGTCAGTAGCGCTCAGACTCATCGTAGAGCGAGAAAAAGAAATCGAAAAATTTGCCAAACAACCTTACTATACAATAACTGCATTATTGCAAAATTCTTCTTTACCCTTAACGCTTGACGCTTTACCCTTAGAAGGTACTTCCTTTGATCTCATTGCTATCAATGACAAAAAAATAGAATCACAAAACAAATATGATCTCTATGATGGGCAATATACCGTAACCAAAACAACCATCGATACAGAAAAAGCAGCAGATGAGATTGTAACTGATTTGCAAAAAGCAGGATATACAGTTTCTGATATTACAGAAAAAGAAATGCGTCGCAGTCCCCAAGCACCTTATACGACTTCAACTCTCCAACAAGATGCATCCAGACGATTAGGATTAGCAGGTCGCAGATCCATGAGTCTTGCACAAAAACTGTATGAAGAAGGGTATATCACATACCATAGAACAGATTCGACAAATATCGCTGTTTCAGCCCAAACAGCCATGATTAGTTATGTGAAAAAAACATATGGAGACAAGTATGTGCCAGAAAAACCGAGAGTGTATGCAACCAAACAAAAAAATGCGCAAGAGGCACATGAAGCAATCCGTCCGACAAAAGTTGAGGTGAGTGGTGACCAAGTGAGTCAGGATTTAGGCCCACAATATGGAAAATTCTATGAATTGATTTGGAGACGGGCTGTTGCATCACAAATGTCTGATGCAATTACGCAATCAACAAGTGTTTTGGTGGATGCCGTTTCTACTATGAACCCTGAACTACGAACTCCGAACACGTATCGTCTTAAAGCCAACGGCTCCGTATTGGTTTTTGAAGGATTTTTGAAGATCAACCCACAAGCACTGGCTGATAACCGTTTGCCTGAATTTACTGTGGATGAAAAATTAACAGCAAAAGGTGTTGTAAAAGAATTTCATGAAACACCACCTCCGCCGAGATACAATGATGCATCTATTATCAAAACACTAGAAGAAAAAAGTATTGGTCGTCCATCAACCTATGCCACGATTATCGGTACTATTGAATCCCGTGGATATATTACTCGAGAAAATGCGAGATTTACCCCAACTGCTGTTGGGAATGCCGTGAATGATTTTTTGGTGAAGAATTTCTCAGATATTGATGACATACCATTTACTGCAGATATGGAAGACAGTTTGGATTTGATAGCCGAAGGAAAAAAGGAATGGTTGCCTATGATCAGTTCCTTTTACAAGCCATTTGAAAAAAAGATAGAAGAAGTAAAAGGATCAGATCGGGTGAAGATAGCTGTCGAAGAAACAGATGAACCATGTTCGGAGTGCAAGGAAGGGCATTTGGTGGTGAGAACAGGTAAGTTTGGAAAATTTTTATCCTGCAACAGATTTCCCGACTGTAAATTTACCAAACCATTGGTTGAAGAAACTGCCTTTTTATGTCCCAAAGATGGTGGAAAAGTGATCATCAAAAAAACCAGAAAAGGCCGCAAATTCTTCGGCTGCAGCAACTATCCCAACTGCGAATTCGCAGCCTGGAAAGCAGAAGATATCCAAAATTACGATCCAAATGCTGTAAAGAAACCTGCCCGCAATACTACGCAAAGCGTTGCAGGCGGGGAAGAAGTGAAAAAAGAAAATACCTCTTCCGTGTCATCCTGAACTTGATTCAGGATCCAGTTCTTGCGAAGCCGCGTTTGACGCGGTCATTGCGAGCAACGCGAAGCAATCTCACATTTTTACTGAGTGAATTTGAACGTAGAAAGAATTTGATCGAATACTTTTGTATTCATTTCATTCACTGGAGAAAATGTTATTTGATATATCTTGCCGTTTTTGAAAAAGATAACATCAGTAACGGTTCCTTGTTGGCCAGCACTTACTGCATCGGCGCGTATAGCATCTACGCCATTCATTTTAAATAAGGTAAAGTTTTTATTTTTATTCGTGAGGAGACTATAGTCATACTGCAATCGAGGTCCTTCTCCAAGTGCGTTTTTAATAGTTAAGTTTGCAGGAGCTGAAGCTACAGCAATATCCATGATCATAGAAGGTCCTTGGATATTTATATTAGGAACAGGATTTGGATAAAGAGAAGAAATAGGCAAAAGACTTTCGCTTATGATAGGAATTTCTGGTGGCGCCTGAAGAGAAAATCCTAGCTTTTCATTGGTATAAGTTTGCGTACCGGTTGGTACAGGTATAGTGTGTAGTATATCCTGAGTTTGCGTAATTGTGGGTGAGAGCATCTCCACATTTCCTTGATTCATTTTTTGTGCATCTTGTAGTTTCTGAAAAGGATTTGCTGAAAAAACCATATAGAATATATAAAATTGGAAACAAAATATAATAAGAATGACTAATCCATACACAAGTGTTGGTATAAGTTTTACTTTTTTTGGCCAATCTTTCATCAGTATCCACATGAGCAATAATCCAAGAGGAGGAAAAAACATCAATGTTGTTATCACCCAAATCAGCTTTGCATGTGATGGTTGTGCAGTATTTGCTACAGGAGCTTGTATAGTTGATTGATTTATTGAAGATGGTTGTTGTGGTTCCATATATCCAGTATGCGCAAAAATCAATAACGTGTCAATATGAAATGTTTAGTGTTGTCATCCTGAACTTGATTCAGGATCCAGTATGTCTTAGATTCTTCGTTTCACTCAGAATGACAAAGTTATTGCGGAATGCATACTCCGGATGTTTCTTCAATTTTACCACTTTTTACTGTCGTAGTTTTACAAGTATATCCAGTTGGACAAGGTGTTAATACTGGTCCACCGCAAACTTTTCCTTCTATCACTGATTGATTTTTTATTTGTGTTTGCATTTCTCTTTGTACTTGAGGATTGGAGAAAACGATTGCCAGGATAGACAGCACAAAGCCTGTTATTAAAAAGGCAAAAAGGAAGGGGAGTACCGTCAAAAGGATTCTGACCCACAAAGGCCATTTCATCCATACCCACATGAGTATTAGGCCTACGGGAGTAACAAAAAGAAGCGTTAATACAACGATAATTGTTTTCGTTTCATAACTCATTTCTCCAGAAGATGATTTCGTTGCAATATTTTAGATTATACTACAAAATTCTCAAATTCGTTCTACTGTGAACCGTGAACCCGTTTCTACTATGAACACGTTACTTCGGGCATGCCACAAATTCGCAATTCGGTCCAGTTCTTCCCACAAACGTCCCATCAGGACACTCTTTTGCATCCATTGTGCATGCTTTCAAATTTCCTGGAATGTTTGTTGGTGTCAGTGTTGGTAGAGGAGGGTATGTGATGGTTGCTGCCGGGGTTGAAGAGACAACAATGTTGGGTATTGGTGTAAAAAGTGGAGTGGGCATTATTGTCGGAACAGTGACAAAAGGATTTCTCTCTTTTGGTATTGTTGGAGAACCATAATAGGAGAAAATCAGATCTGTTCCTGCCGTTATCAAAAGGATTACGATAACAAATCCCAGAAACCATTTGAGCTTTTTTCTCTCTTGTAAAGATTCATTCATAATGACGACAAGTATATTTTTGCAATGATTACCAATAATACCAATACTGCTATTTGATTGATAATACCCCATGGTTTTCCCAATCTATTATCAAAATGAATCGAAAAATCAAAGATCCATTTAAATACAGGGAATTTTTTGATATGAAAGAAATAATATGGTGCCCATGCCCAATCAAACCCTTGGGCCAAAATGATCATGATGAATGCATACAAAAGATTTGTGTTAGGAAAAACAAATATGATCAACAGATAGGAGATGATAAATCCGAATAGTACATCAATGAATGCTTGTTGCATGATGAGTTTGCGAGATTTTGTTTTTTCATGCGTTCCGACATCCCAATGAGGGAAAACATCAGCTGCCAAATGAGAAAGAATTGCCAATGGAGCAGCTATCCATGGATTAGGTATTGTTGCTGCGATGACGGTGCCAATAACAGCATGTCCAGTAGCGGTCATATATTAACTGTACCATAGAAGAAATAGATTTACCATTTATCATCTGCCATTTTCCATTTATTTTCAATTGATAAATTTTCACATTTCTCAATCAATGGAAAGTGGAAAGTGGAAAATGGAAAATTGATGTTATAATTACTCTCATGAAACTCAAAGCAGCAGATCTGAGATTATCAAAACCAACGCCTGAGGAATTTGGCAAAATCAAAAAAAATCCTATCTATATTATTGTTGATAATGTATTGGATACCTACAATATTGGGGCAATTTTTCGTCTGGCTGATGCAGTAGCAGCTGAAAAAGTGATTTTGTGTGGAGAGAGTGAAACGCCGCCAAATCACCGCATCAAAAAAGCCTCCATTAATACTACTGAATGGGTAAAATGGGACTATAAAGAATCTACTATTGATGCTATCCACGAACTACGAACTTTGAACCCTGAACTTATGGTTGTGGCCGTAGAACAGGATGAGAAAAGTGTTCCCTATGACACTATTGATTACAAATTTCCGATTGCACTGGTCGTTAGTCACGAAACACATGGTGCTTCTCAAGAAGTATTGGCATTGTGTGATTATATAGCCGAAATGCCGATGTGGGGAGTGAATGTGAGCTTGAATGTGATGGTATCTTTAGGAATTATGTTGTACGAAGTAACGAAACGCTTGCCAAAATAGTTATTCCCAATGTCATCCTGAACTTGTTTCAGGATCTAGATTCCGAAATAAATTCGGAATGACAATATGGAGGCTTGACAAAGCCTCAGATCTAGCTATAATAGTCTTTACCTATGTAAGAGTTTCGCCATAAGCAACGGTTTTTACACCCCGCTTCCGGCGGGTTTTTTTGACCCTTAGTTACTTTTACAATAATTTCGCTAGTTACACATGGGTTTACCCAAGAGAAATCAAAGGGTTTACCCTGAAAAATTGCGATCAATTTTTTAGGGCTCTTTAACAATTAGCACACACTTAATCAACGCTTCTTTTTTAGCAGGAAAAAGCGTTTGATATCACGCAGGATCACGTTACAG
>JAGOUP010000040.1 GCA_018061205.1 Candidatus Levyibacteriota bacterium
TGGTTGCCTTGGTTGAGGAGACATGACAGGATTTCTGTTAGAAGGAATTCGTAGTCTTGGTAGTGAAAAGCGAAAACCAGGTGTTCTTGTTTGTCCTTGCGATGGACGTAAGTTTTGCTGAGGAGGAACAGAAGAAGCGTTTGCTCCCGGCCTTATTATTCCTTGTGAGGGCATGTTTTTTGCAGGAGGGAGTATGGGTTTTACCTGAGGTAGGATGCTTGGCTGCCCAGGAGTTGTTTTATAAAGAGGGTGTGCCGGGATTTTTTGCGGAGGAGCTATAATACTTGTCGTTTCTTTTTTTTGAGCCCACTCTTTTTTAAATTGCAAAAACTCTTGCTCCAGTTTTTCTTTTTCAGAAAGAACAGGGCTTGTCTCAGGAGGAGTTTGTCTCGTTTGGTCTTCTTTTGTGGCTTTTTCAGCAACGAGATTTGTTGCTTTTAACGCTTTTTCTTTTTCCCATGCTTCATGTGCTTTTTTAAAATCATCAAAGTCTTTTTGTGCCTGTTTGTTTTTATATGCCTCTTTGGCATACGCTTCCGCTTTTCCTTCTTCTCCTTGATGTGTCTCAACAAATTTTGTCCAATGCTTTTGTTTTATTCTCTTGAGTACTGCGTTATAGCTTTGATCGAGATCTGTCCCTTTCAATCCTGATTTTTGAAGCACTCTCAGCCGAGCTGCCGCTTCCTCATTGATACTGTGTCTTACATGGCCTATTTCATGATCTTTGCCAAAAGAAATAGGGGTATTTCTATATGCTTGATAGGTATTCCATTTTGCAACCTTTTTAGGGTCAGGGGTTTTATTTTCTTGTTTTTCTTTCTCGCCACTATGCTCTTCTTCAAACTTTTCACCAGCAAGTTTTTGAAAAGAGGTGCTTTCAGGATCATCCAAGCTGCCATATTTGGCATCAACAAAGTCTTGTTCATACGCAAGTTTTTCTTCTTCTGTTGCATCGTTGCCTGGTTTTGGGTTCTTTTCGTCCCACGCCTTCTCTTCTTTTTTCACCAGCTCCCAAAATTCTGGATCTTCTTCCATAAATTTTGGTTCTTTGAAAGCACTGAGAATACTCCCTAATGCCTTTCCTTCTCCGGAAGCGTCATGCATATTTTCATGTTCGTTATCTGCGTGGCCTCTTTCAGTATGCAATTCTTTATGATCTTCTTCTTCATGAAGCATTGCAAGAAGGTCATCCCAAAGCCCGTCTGGTTTTGCTGCTGCATCAATCGTTTTTATAGTTGTGTTGAAGAGTGGATGATTATGTTTCACGGCATAATCGATTGCTTGTTCAATCCTGGGATCGTTTGGTTTACTTCGAACAAACGCTTTCCATATCTCTCCTGGCAAGCGTGTTTCAGGTTTTGGTGGTGCTTGAATTGCCATAAATCAGGAGCAAGTAGCACTGGCAAGTAGCCATTAGTAAGTGAAGTAGTTGTTTACTAGTTGCTAGTTGCTAGTCGCTAGTTGCCAGCTTATTGTCCAGTGGGAACTGGTGCTATTGGTTTTTCCGGAGGAGTAACACCAGGAAGTGGTGTTGATACAAGTGGCGGAGGCGTAACTGGAATAGGTGAGGGTGGTACTTGTGGTGTTGTTTCTAGAGCAGAAGTAACAGCCTGCCCGCCATTGGCTTCGCCTGCAGGCGTTAGCGGGTGGGGAATTTCTGTTGGTGCTGGAGGAGTAATACCAGAAAGTCGTGGATCACTCACGGGTTCGGCTGGTGGCAAAAATTCTGCATTTGCCAAATCTTGTGTTCTTTTGTCTTCAGCACGTTTTGAAAGTTCAATTGGATTTGATGTGGCTATCTCATGCTCAAAAGCAGCGGCTATGACTTTCATGGCGACATGGTTGTGTCCCGCAAAAAAGAGTCCTTCTCCGACATCGGCTGAAATGAGCAGCTCTCGCTCTCCTTCAGAGAGAAAAAATGTTTTTGAGATCAGGTCCACCTCAGCGGTGCCTTGTTTCAAAAGCATTTGAATAGATGAGTTGGTCAGCACTGCCTTCCCATAATCTGTTGAGATAAAGTCTTCGACATCTTGTGTGGCCGTGGTCATGCCGAGATAGTATTTTCGAGCACGTTTTGCAATGCCATAGACAAATGATGCACTATCTTGGTATTTCATCATATACCACGCTTCATCCAAAATAAGTACGCGTTTTTTCAAATCTTTTCTCACTTTTGTCCACACAAAATCCAAAATGATATGCATAGCAATCGGTCTGAGTTCTTCTTCCATGCCTTTCAGAGAAAAAACAGTAAATTGTTTGTTAATATTAAAATTTGATTGTTGATTAAAAATACCTGCAAGACTTCCTTTGATGAATTTTTCCAGTCTGAGTGCGAGTTCTCTTGCATTCGGATCTTCTGTTCCTAAAAGCGTTTTATAGAGATCTTCCATGAGTGGTGGCGTCATTTGTTGTGTTGCTGGATCTGTTGTGATGCCTTTTTGTCGGTAGGTTTCGACGAGTGCTCTATCCAAGATAGCATCATGTGCTGGATCCAGGTCTCCGGTTATGATTTTGAGGAGACCAAAGAGGGAGAGAATTTTTAGACCCAATTCATTTTCACCTTCTTCATACACTCCTGCCAAATCAAACGGATTGATTTTGACTGGTGAGCTGGACGAGAATTGTAGTGCTTCTCCACCGAGTGTCTCAGCGAGCATTTCATATTCTCCTTCAGGATCAACGATGATGACTTCTGTGCCGAACATGAGCTGACGGATGACCTCTATTTTGATCAGATAGGATTTTCCTGCACCTGATTTTCCCAGAACAACCTCATTCGCATTCTCAAGAGAGAAGCGGTCAAAAATAATGAGTGATCCATTTTGTTGATTGATGCCATACAGCACTCCTTTTTCTTGTGTCAGCATGGCAGAAGTGAATGGAAATGTAGAAGCCAAAGACGTCGTATCCATATTCCGAGTGATATACAGCATATCTCGTCCTATGGGCAGCGTGGTTTTAAATCCTTCTTCCATTTGGAGCGTTGCCGTCTTGGCCAAAAGAAGAATTGATGCCATTGTTCCTGTCAGCTTTTTTGTTGCCTCGTCCAAATCTTTCAGCGAGTCAGAAGAAATAGTGATGTAGAGACTGAAGAGAAAAAATCGCTCAACCCCTTTTGCCAATTCTTCTTGGAGGCCTAGTGCATCCTCTAGTGCTGCTGTTGTTTTTGGATCAACGACTCGTCCCCCTTCCATCTCTGATGCAATGGTTGCTTCCATCTCAGCAATTTTGCGTCGCAAATCAGATAAAACATCATTCGCAGCAGTTGGGTAGACGAACATAGAAATATCCAGTTGATGATCAAAATTGATGAGAGGCTCAAGCCAGTTAGCAGCGACATATCGTGGATAGCCTACAACAAAAAGTGTTCGCATGAATTTTTCTCCAACACGAATATACTTGAAATCTACTTCAACAGATGACGGAGAAAGAATATCGGCCAATGATACGGTTCCATCATCCAAAACAGCGGCAGCAGGTGGAATTGGTGTTGCAACAGGTGCCGCAGCAGCAGGCTGCTGTGTCGCGGGTGCTACCGTTTCATCTTTTTTCTTCGAGCCAAATAAATTCATAAATCTTTTTTCCTCTTTTTTCCATGTCATGCTGAATTTATTTCAGCATCTCTATATAATTTTAGATCCTGAAACAAGTTCAGGATGACAATCATAAGGGTCATCCCGCTGGTGTTGTCTTTACCATAGGTGCATCATATGTTGTTTCTATTCCAGCTCCTGCTTGTCCAAGATTCTCATTAAAAATTTCATAAAAGAGCTTGACGAGTTCTTCTTTTTGTAATACTTTTGCAACCAATCCTAGTCGTGCAAATTGAGAGAGAAGGGATTCTGATTTTGACAACAGACTACTTTTTGCTAAAGAAAATGTGTCTGTCCCTTTCATCGCAGCGCTAGCTGATTTTTCTAAAGCAGAGTATGGAATAATCATATAGAATTTTTTATCCAACACGGTATTTACTTTGACAATTTCTGCAATAAAATCATGATAGAGGCTGATCTGGAGAGCCAATTTCTCATTCGTTGTTTTTTTTGCCTCTGTCTCCAAAAGTGTGAGATAGGAAGAAATGTCAATTTTTTTATTGCGGATCAAAATCTGCACAGAATACGAGAGTGAATTGAGGAGCTGTGCATATGCTGCAATTTTCCCCATTTGTTCATCTCGTGATAAAAGGGCAAAATTGGTTGCTTGTACTTCGATGATCAGACATGCCCCACCACTCGTGAGCATCACGATATTTTCATTGATATCTTGTACTTCAATAAATTTTTGTGTAGACCCCATGCTTTTTTTTGGCTTATTCGTTTTGTTTGCCATAATTTTTTTCTTTCTGTTATTTGAACAACTCCTTTCGTAATTCTTCTCTCTCATCAACGGAAATGACTTCAAGTGGAGAGATGACAATACCGGTTACTGGTATTTCGACAGCATCGAACTTGTTTTTTCCTGTTGGATCTTCAAAGGTTATGGTATACACGCCGTTAGCGAGTTGCGTTGCTGCCGCAAATTGTCCCAAGCCATTTGTTTTAAATGCACGGACGGGATTACCATCTCTATCTTTTACTTCAACCAAAATATTTGGCAAACTGTTATTTCTAGGATCCTTGATGATACCGGTGAGTAAATTTGGCGCCTCAGGTGGACTCAGTAGTCCAGCGGCTCTTCCTCCTCCTTGGGCAATGATCCGCACATTTTGTGTCGTTTGTTTGACTGGTGCGACAGATGGTGAAAACACTTGCTGTTTTTGTTGCGCCAGTTCCTTTTTGAGGGTGATGAGTTGTTTTTGAAGATTATCTTTCTGCCCCAAAATATCTGCCAGCTCTTTTTCCAGTTCAATTACTTTTTCATGAGCGACATTCGTCATGGGGGATGAGCTTTGAATTGCTTGTACTTCTTCTTGTTTTGCTTGTGCTAATTCCTGTTGCAGTATTGTTGCTTCTTTTTCCAATGCTTCGTTTGGTTCATTAGATTGTTGAGGCAGTGGTGATGCGTTAGGGAATTCCACCAGATGTGGTGCCTGCGGTATATTTTGGGTTTGTATAGGTTGCTCAGCAACAGTTCTCATTTCTTGTTGGCTAGTTTGTGATGCATGTAGAGATGGTTGGAGTGTGGCACTTCCTACAGGAGAGGAAGTACTTAGCTGAGAAGAAGCATACGGATTGCGTGTTGGTTGTGTTGCTTTGAGGGGAAGTGTTCCTAAAAATCGCATTTCTCGCTCATCCAGTGCATTTTTTGGAGAGGTATGGATACTCGTGAGATACTTCTGCAATTTATTTGCTGCATCTTGTTGTGCTATTTCTTTCTCATGTGTATTTTGTGCTATTTTTTTGGGAGCAGGCATAACAGGGAAAATGGGATGGCCGATTTTTTGAAATACAAATTGATTTGGTGAGATGAGTGCTTTCAAAAAATTGGTCAACATGATATCAAAAGGTCGACCCTCGATTGGTATAAATGCCAGAGCTACTCCGAGCATCCCAAAAAGAAAAATGAGTGGAAATTTTATCAGCCAAAAAAGAGGGAGAGAATACGTGAGCCATGCCAGTATCACACCTCCTGCTAAATAGGCGAATTGTTTGATCGTCATGTCACCGATGAGTTTGAACTGAAAACCAGTGACATCTTGTGGAATAGGATGTTGTTGATCCATAAATAATTAAAATACGAATATCGAAATAAGAAATTCGAAACAAATTAAAATGTTTTAAATGCAAATGACCAAAACGTTTATGATTTTGAACATTTTGTATTTTGCTATTGTTTCGGATTTCGTGCTTCTGATTTCGAATTCACATTTGTTACTAGTACAATCAGTGTATTACGTGAAAAATCTCATTGCAAGATTATCAAAGTGTGTCAAAGAGGGTATAGTATCAGGCTAATCTGTGAAAATTTACGAATAGTTTTTGCTTGACAACATCGTTAGGCAGT
>JAGOUP010000041.1 GCA_018061205.1 Candidatus Levyibacteriota bacterium
GTGTAGCGTTTGTCTCCAACCTGGGCGGTAAAGATATCTATCACCGTAGCTTTCTCGGGAGCACGAAAGATTCCTTGTGATTTTTCATCATCGCGTTGTTGTTGTTCTGGGTCAAGTGCATATTTTTCTTCATATGTTGTATAGGGAGTTTTATGTATTTTTATTGCATCAACAATAGGGGTTTTGCGTGTTGTTTTTGGTGCTTCGGATATTGGTTTCTCTATTGTTTGTAGGACATATGCTGCTTTTTGTCCTTTGCCATGACCTCGTGTGTTTGCCAATATGTACCCCTCGTTTTTACTAATTTGATTGATTTCTGAAAGTAATGTAGAAATTGTTTGTATAGAGATAGATGTACCAGCAACTTTTAATGTAGCTCGTATAGTATCTTTTGTAATCGCTTCATCAGATGCCGAAACAACATCCCAAATTTTCTTCTGTCTCCCAGACAAACCTGATACAGATGGTAACGTCTCATCACTGATTGCTGTTTCTGGCTGAGAGGTCACTCTAATCGGTTCTCCTTCTCTCTGTGTCATAAATGAGAGTGTATCATGTGCTTTCTATTTGTCAAATATTATTGTGGAGGTGGAAGAAAGGGAATTATCGATGTCGCTATCAGAGCGCTTGCAGCAACGCCAACGACAATATATCGGATAATTCTATGATTTCTCAAAAATTCCATATAAATATTTTATCACATTAGTGCCAGAATGCACGTCTTCCGGTGAAGACCATGACTATGTCTGCTTTATCTGCTGCGTCGATACTTTTTTGATCATTGATAGAGCCTCCTTGTTGGATGATAGTGGTGATTCCTGCTTTTTTTGCTAGCATAACTGAGTCTTCAAATGGGAAAAAACTATCTGATGCGAGAATAGCATCTTTCGCTAATTTGCCAGCTTGAGAAAGAGCAATTTTTGTTGATCTGACTCTAGAGGTTTGCCCAGTACCAATGCCTCTGGTCATAGGTAATTCTTTATCAACAACGATGATGGCGTTTGATTTAATACGACTGATAAATTTCCATGCTATTTTCATTTGATCTAGTTGTTTTTTTGTTGGTTTTTTCTTTGTGACTACTTTCCATTCTTTGAATGACGCATCTATATCTGTATCTGGTGTTTGGATCACCACACCACCTGAAATTTGTTTGATGTGTTCAGTATCACTATATCCGTTGAGTTTTCCAAATGTATAAATACCCATACTTTTTCTGACCTTTGAAAGATACTCTAGTGCATCCTTGGTAATTTCCGGAACAGCGACGATATCTATATTTGATTTATTCTCATCTTTAAATTTTCCTATTTCCTTTGCCGATTTGAGGTCCATAGGTTGATTCATGACAATAATTCCGCCAAATGCTGATTCAGGATCTGCTGCTATGGCTCTCTCCAAAGCTTGGGATGGTGTTTTACCCAGTGCGATACCGCAAGGGCAATTGTGCTTGATGATAACAGCAACTGGTTCGGTAAATAATTGGACAGATTCCAACCCAGCATTGATATCAGTGATATTCACATGTGATAACTCTCTGCCCCACTGCTTTTGGAGATTCGTAAATGGAGAGGTTGTCAAAGGGAACATATACACAGCTGCTTTTTGGTGTGGATTTTCCCCATAGCGCAGATCCATGGTTTTTCGAAGTGGAAGTGTGCGAGTTTGTGTGAAAGTCTCTATAGATAAATAATCTGCGATCAAGCTATCATAAAAGGATAAATGACTAAAAGCTTTTGCTGCAAGTGTCTGACGAAAAAGGATTGGACTGGTGTCATTCTGAACTTGTTTCAGCATCTCTTTTTTTGTTTTTTTAGATCCTGAAACAAGTTCAGGATGACAATTATTAAGAAAATTAATTACTTGGTGGTAATCGTTTGGGTCTACAGCTACCAAGACATTTTTAAAATTCTTCGCTGCTGCTCGTATCATCGTTGGACCACCAACATCAATATTTTCTATTGCGTCATCCAGTTTGACACTTTTTTTACTGATTGTTGCTTCAAATGGATAGAGATTACAAACGACGATATCTATTGCGGGAACCTTGAGTGTTTGCGCTTCTTTCGTATGTTTTTTGTTGGTGCGGTCAAATAAAATTCCGCCTTCTATTTGAAAACTGATCGTTTTCATTCGCCCATCAAAGCTTTCGGGGTTACCGGTTATTTCTTGGATGGGAGTGAAGGGTATTTTATTTTCAGTTAATGTTTTTCCGGTTCCACCTGTGGATATGATCGTATACTGAAGCTTAATTAGTTGCTCAGCAAATGCAACAATGTTGGTTTTATCATAGACACTGAGAAGTGCGTATCGTTTATTATTTGTCATGTTGAACGAATGTGAAACATCTCATAGATCCTTCGCTGGCGCTCAGGATGACATTTTGATCCTAACAATCTTTCTTTTTCCAACTTTGATAATCATACCATCTGTTATTGCTACAGTATCTTTCACTTGAATTTTTAAACTATTTACTTCCACGCCATTTTGTTCGAAAAGTCGCTTTGCTTCTGCTTTACTACTGGCGAGATTGAGTGCGACGAGTAAAACTTCATTGACCATTTCCTCATCTCCTGCATCAAGAGTCACTTCAGTAATTTCAGTTGGCAATTCTTTTTGTTGTACAGTTTTTTCAAAATGTTCTTGTGCTTTTTCGCTAGCTTCTTCTGAGTGTAAGTCTTTGGTAATTTCTAATGCGAGTTTTTTCTTATAGATCATTGGATTCTCACCCTCTTTGAGAGATTTTTCATATTTTTTTATCTCATCCATAGGAACATTTGTTAAATACTCAAACCCTTTTATGATTACTTCGTCAGGAAGTGTTAGTAATTTTCCGTATAATTCATTTGGTGTATCTGTGAGGGCAATAACATTGCCTTCTGTCTTTCCTATTTTTCGTCCTTCGGAATCAGCAAGAAGCGGTGTCGTCATCACGAACTTATCTTTCTGTTTCATTGCTTTGAGTAGTTGTCTTCCAATGAGCATGTTGAACATTTGATCGCTTCCTCCAAGTTCGAGATCCACTTCCATAGCAACAGAATCGTATCCTTGGAGAATGGGGTAGATAAATTCCCGCATGTTTACTGTTTGGCCGTTCTTTTTTCTCTTCTCAAACAAATCCCGCTCTTCTAATTGCTGGAGAGATAAATGGCCAAGAATTTCTAAAATGTCTACCAGTGTGAGTTTGTTGAGCCAATCACCATTAAATCGAATTTCAATAGGATTTTCTCCTTCAAACCGCATAATCTTTCCTGCTTGTTTAACATAATCTGTTGCGTTTTTTCTCAATTCTTCACGAGTCAAAAATTTATCTCTTGCGGTTAATTTTCCTGATGGATCACCTGCTTGCCCTGTTCCATCACCGATAAGAAAAATAACATGGTGGCCTAAATCTTGCCATTGTCGAAGTTTTTTAAGACCAATCATGTGTCCAATATGGAGTTGTGTTCCTGTTGGATCAAATCCTTGATAGAGGGTCAGTTTCTTCCCACTTCGTAGTACTTTTTCCAGTTCTTCTTTGGTTGGATAAATAGTGTCCACTCCTCGAGTTAATAATTCTTCAATTTTGTCCATTATACCCATGAGTATAGCATAAAAATAGTGAAATTTGGTATAATAAGCATATGCAAGACTTTCGAAGTCGTAGGCGTCGTAATGCTAGTCTCAATGAGCTTTTTGTAGCCAGCAAGCTTATCAAGCTTGCCTTTTTTGGCCTCATTGCATGTATTATCATAGGTTTTGGGATATTTTTGTGGTTCAGTCGTGATCTTCCTACTCCTGGTAAGCTTTCTGCGCAAAATCTTTCTCAATCAACAAAAGTATATGATCGAAATGGCACGGTGCTCTATGATGTATATGATGGAAATATAAATAGAACATACATGGCCCTTCCCAATATCGCCACGACCTTTCAGCAAGCAACCATAGCTATAGAAGATAAAGATTTTTATACCAATGGTGGATTTTCCATGACAGGGTATTTACGTTCAGTTCGAAACTTTATTTTTGCCCGAGGTATCAGTGGTGGTGGTTCAACCCTGACGCAACAGTTGGTAAAAAACACGTTGCTAACCTCTGAGCAAACACTTCCCAGAAAAATAAAAGAGCTGATTCTCTCAGTTCAGGTTGATCAAAAATATTCAAAAGATCAGATTCTTGAGTTGTATCTCAATATTGCGCCATATGGTGGAACTGCTGTTGGCGTGGAATCAGCATCTG
Organism: Candidatus Levyibacteriota bacterium; assembly: GCA_018061205.1. Lineage (GTDB taxonomy): Bacteria > Patescibacteriota > Microgenomatia > Levybacterales > UBA12049 > JAGOUP01. The sequence continues at coordinate 4,219 of JAGOUP010000041.1, forward strand.
AACTGTATTTTGGCAAAAAAGCAAAGAATTTGTCCCTTGTTGAATCTGCAATCTTAGCAGGTATGCCCCAGTCTCCATCATATTATTCGCCATACGGAGAGTATCCAAAAGCATATATCATCCGAGCTACTGATGTGTTACGTCGTATGCGTGAGGATGGGTATATCACTGAAGATGAAGAAGAAAAAGCAGTAAAAGCGCTACCAAAAGTAAAATTTCAGGGCCAACGTCAAGCGATTAAAGCCCCTCATTTCTCTTTTTATATAAAGAAATTGCTCAGTGATCGATTTGGAGAAGCTATGGTTGAGTCAGGAGGATTGCAGGTACATACGACGCTGGATTACGCATTGCAAAAAGAAGCAGAGGATATTGTCAAAGAGGAAGTAGAAAAGTCGAAAAACCTCAAAGTAGGAAATGGTGCATCCGTTGTGTTAAATCCGAAGAATGGGGAAATTTTAGCGATGGTAGGATCAAAAGATTTTTTTGAAACTGAATCTGAGGTCAATACTGAAAAAGATACGACAGCGACACCTTTTGAAGGACAATATAATGTTATTACAGAAGCGAGACGGCAACCTGGTTCATCCATAAAACCCGTTACCTATGCTGCTGCATTGGAAAAAGGATATACGGCTTCAACACTGCTGATGGATACAAAAACCGTGTTCCATAATCCTGGAGAAAAAGATTATGAACCCGTGAATTATGATGGGAAATTTCGAGGACCATCTCAGATGCGTTTTGCACTCGGGAACTCACTCAATATTCCCGCTGTTAAAATGTTAGCGCAAGTAGGAGTAAAGAATATGCTGCAAATGGCATATAACATGGGTATTTCCACATTTGCACCAACCAATGAAAATATGAATCGTTTTGGACTCGCAGTAACATTAGGAGGAGCTGAAGTGCAACCACTTGAATTAGCGTCATCTTTTAGTGCTTTTGCAAACGGTGGATATAAAACAGAGCCGGTAGCAATTCTCAAAGTTACTGATCGAAATGGAAAAGTATTGTATGAATATAAAGATCCATCTGAGAAACGGGTTATTCCGGAAGAAGTTGCATTTATTATTTCTCATATGTTGCTTGATAACAATGCTCGAGCAGATACCTTTGGGACAAATAGTTACTTACATATTGCGGGGCGGTCTGTCGCTGTGAAAACAGGAACAACAGATGACAAGCGAGATAATTGGACAATTGGGTGGACACCAAGTGTGCTTGTATTAACCTGGGTTGGGAACAATGACAATAGTACGATGAGTCAGTCCCTAGCCTCTGGTGTTACAGGAGCAGCTCCTATTTGGCGACGTATTATGGTACGAGCACTTGCCGGAAAACCATCGGAAGAGTTCAAAAAGCCAGACAACGTCAATGCAATAGAAATAGATGCATATGGAGGTGGTTTACCTGTTGATGGTCGACCAAAACGTACTGAGTATTTTATAAAAGGGACAGAGCCAACCAGTCCATCCAAAATTTATAAAGATATAAAAGTATCAAAATCAGACAATAACAAATTGGCATCTGATAGTGAAGTTTCCAAAGGAGAATATGACACCAAAAAATTTATAGTGTTTGAAGAAAATGATCCCGTATCCTCTGATGGGAAAAACAGATGGCAAGAAGGCATAGATGAATGGATAAAAGCGACCTTTGCAGCTGACAAACCAGAATATTATCCACCAAAAGAGAAATCAGACAAACAAGTAGAAGGAGAA
>JAGOUP010000003.1 GCA_018061205.1 Candidatus Levyibacteriota bacterium
GGTCTACTCTGAACAGAGTATATACTTCATCTGTTATAATAGTATGTGTCCATGAAAAAACGCTTGCCCTTTTTTTTCGCATATATCTTCGTTTTCCTTTTCTTTTGTGTCATGGCAATACCATCACATGCGGATGACCTGGATGATATCACCAAAAAAATCAACGACCTCACCGCTGCATTGAATAACTCAAAGGCAGCAACTGCACCATTAGAATCGCAACTCAGCAACATGCAAAAACAAATTGCACAGATTAAAGCACGAGTTGTAGCAATCGAAAATGATATTGCGGCGAAAAAAATATCAATTGATCAAGGGTATGAAAAATTGGCACAACAACAAAAAGAACTCAATACTATCATCCGAGATGTGTATACCGATAGCTACTATGACACGCCTATAATCACTTTTCTCATCCCCTCTTCGGATGTCACCAAGCAACTGATGTACCAACAAGCAATCACTGATCAAAATAAACAAAAACTAACCACTATGGCACTCACTCTCCAAGATCTCGAAACAAAAAAAGAAACCATGGAAAGTGAACAAACGAGATTGGCATCGGTCAAAGCATCTCTGGATGTGCAATCAGCAAAGCTCGATGAAACCGTCAAAGGCGCAAAAACGTTTCAATCAAAACTCTCTGGAGAGATCGCTGAGCTTTCAGCAAAACAGCAATCAATTTTGTCTGCAAAAAGTGGTAGCTTTACCTTTAGTATTGGCGAAGGAGAACTAGCAGACGAACTCCTCTCTTCTATCAAAGGTTTTCGAGAGGGAGCACCTGGAGGATACTTTGCGATTTTTTCTTTTGGCGGCTATACTCATCGAAAAGGTATGAGTCAATACGGAGCGAGGGGGCGAGCTGCAGCAGGACAAAATTTTGTCGATATTCTCAAAGCATATTATGGTAAGGAACCAGTGGACAAAGATACCAATGGGAACATCAAAGTGTCAGGCTACGGTGAAATAGACTTTGAGACAACCTATCTCTATGGTATCGCTGAAATGCCCTCTTCGTGGCCACCAGAAGCCCTCAAAGCACAAGCAGTAGCTGCTCGAACCTATGCTTTTCGAGCAAAAGCAGCAAACAATGAAATTTGTACCACTGAGGCGTGCCAAGTCTTCAATAAAGGCAAATCCGATAATCCTCCTGGTGAATGGAAAGCAGCTGTTGATGCAACAAAAGGAAAAGTACTCGATGATGTCGTCACCTACTTTGCTTCAACGCATGGTGGATTTGCCTCACCTATTGGTTGGGATACAAAAAGTGGGGCTGGTGGCGAGAATTTTATCGATGATTCATGGGAAAAAGCAGGAGCATCTCCATGGCTATATAAAGCATGGTGGCGAGAACATTATAGTAATAGTGGTAATACGTGCGGTAGATCAAATCCCTGGCTTTCTCCTGAAGAAATGGCAGATATTGTAAATGCTGCAATAGCGCTCAAAGACTCAGGAGGTATAGAAACGGGAAGAATTACTCCTATAACTACCGGGTGTTGGGGAGGAAATCCGTATAGTATGGAAGAACTCCGCAATGTCACCGCAGGAAAAGGTGGTATCAGTAGTGCCAATAGCGTCTCTGTATCCCAAGGAAACGGCACAACAAATAGCGTAACTATAAATGGCGTAACCCTCAGTGGCGAAGAATTTAAAAAAGCAGTTGCGCTTCGTGCACCTGGCTATGTCCGTATTCCACAAAGTGGCTTTTCATTCTTTAATATAGAGAAGAAGTAATTGTGGGTGTATAATACAAATTGTTCTATTGCTATATTGATCAATTGCTCCCTCACCAATCTCTCCCCTGAGGAGAGGAAAAACAATATAACAATCGAACAATGAAACAATTTTTCTCATTTTATGCCTGATCTTTTTATTAAGCCAAAAGAAGAACAATCAACAATAGCACCTGCTGGTGGTATCACTGATACCAATCCCTCTGATGTCATTCGTCCACTGGCTTCCTCTGAAAATCATATCCATGCACTCGCACAATTTTGTGTGAATCCAAAAACATTGATTTTAGAAGGGAAAAATGTGGCTGGACAAATAAAACTGTTTGTCAGACGACACATCATAACCAATGTCCCTTGGATTTTTACAACTCTTGTACTGCTCCTCATTCCTTTTTTGATTCAAATACTCCTCACCATTACCAATACGCCCCTTACTAACTTGCCGCAAAATTTTATAATGATATTTCTCTTGTTTTACTATCTCATTAGTTTCACCTATGCATTTGTCAATTTCATTAATTGGTTTTATAACATTATTATTATCACCAATACCGAAATCATCGATATTGATTATTCCGACGTTATCTATCACGATGTTGCAGCAACAAATGTCAATCTCATTGAAGATGTGAATTATACACAACTCGGATTTATTCGAGGACTATTTAATTTTGGAGATCTATTTGTCCAAACAGCAGGTGGCAAGGAAAATATTGAAGCACTAGCTATCCCGAAACCAGCAAGCATAGCACGACTGATTTTAGACTTCATTGGGAAAGGAGAAAACGACTAACATGGATATTATTTCTTTTTTCTCACTCACATTTTTATTTAAAATTCTTCTTTTGGTACTGATCGGTGGCTATGCGATTTTTTGTCTCGTTGTCCTCAGTCAAGTACGAGTGATGAATCGTATTATCAATTTTGGTTTTATTTCAACAGTACTTTTTTATCTAGCGATTGTTTTTGTTATCCTCTCTCTTTCACTTTTTGGGTTTGCGCTTGCTATACTATAACTAATGACTGAGTCAAAAGTAACATTTGCCAATATCGTTTCTACTCCTACAGAAACTTCATGGTCACAAGCATACACAGCAGGAAAACTCTATGCTGTTCTCTCACTGGAAGGAACAGAGAGTGATCCAGCACACTTGGCCGCAGTGGGCAAAGAAATCATCAATGCATTAGTTGAAGAATTTTTTACCCTAGAGACCAAAGATCTGACAACGATAAAAACAGCGGTTATCCAAACAACACAAAAAATTCCCAAAGATATAGACGCCTGTTTGGTTGTCATTTCTTTGGTCAATAATATTCTCTATGCATTTTCATTGGGCGGAGGAAAAGTAGCTATCAAACGTCGCGATAAAATCGGTATCATTTTGCAACCAAACGATGACGAAGTACACGTGCAAGCTGTCTCTGGATTTTTAGAAAATAACGATATGATCATACTCCAAACAAAACAATTTGCTGAAAGTATCTCGCCTTCCGACCTCGAATCTTTTGCAACACCTGCTGAAGCTGTTGAGATACTATCTCCTAAAATTCATGAGAAAGAAATAGGGGGCGCATCAGCAATTGTTCTCTCTTTTGTGCAAGAAGCAGAACCGGAAATAGTAGCAGTAACCGAAACATTTCAAGAAGAAAAAGAGGAAGAAGTGCCATCAGCACTAGAAGATGAAGTAACACACAGAGAACCTTTGAAACGATCATTTGCTTTTCCAAAACTGCACCTAAAACTCCCAAAACTTGCAATAAAACTTCCCCGAAAAACGCTTTTACTGCTTTTGATACCACTCATTTTGATAGGTATTCTTGCATTTAGCATCTATACCACCAAACAAAATCAAGAGAATGCGAAAGTCCAACAACTATTTGATACCGTCTACCCGCAAGCACAAAAAAAATATGATGAAGGACAAGCACTCCTCTCTCTCAATGAACAACTCGCTCAAGATGATTTTTTAGCAGCAAAAACAATTCTTGAGAATAATAAAAGTAAGTTCTCCTCTGGGTCTGACCAAGAACGACAAATACTCGAGCTCTTGGATAAAGTAAATGCAGTGGTCAAAGAAGATGCAACTGGCTCTTCACTCAAAGCAACAGAAACTGATACCGCAAACAGTCCTCTCCTCTCAGCGCTTTTGAAAAATAAGGCAATTTATGTCACTGCTGGTGATACAACAATATATACGGGTTCAAATACCAGTGTCCAGGATGCAACAGGAAAAACAATTATAGCAAATGATGATGATTGGAAAACGATTGGTGGACTCGGTGCCTTTGGCACCAATATTTATGTGTTGGATAAAACAGGAAAACAAATCCTCAAATTTTTGGGTGGTGCTTCCGATAGTAAATCTGTCTATGCATCAGGCGATTTCGAAAAAGCAACAGCTATGGCAATAGACAGTTCAATTTATGTCCTCAATACTGATGGATCGGTCAAGAAATTTACTCGAGGTACTGCTGACACCTTTGGGGTAACAGGGCTAGAAGTACCACTCAAATCCCCAACCAGAATCGTAACGAATGCAGATACCGAAAACGTGTATATCCTCGATCCCGGCACTGCTCGCATCGTGGTACTGGGTAAAACAGGTGCATTCAAAACAGCATATACCGCAACCATCCTCAAAAATGCAAAAGATTTTGATGTACAAGAAGAAGAGAAGAAGATCTATATTTTATCGGGCAGCAAAGTTTTTGAAATCAATATTCCTTAAAAAATAGCCTCATATTTTTATTAACGCTATTGTTATATTGCTGAATTGCTCTATTGCTAACAATTTAACAATGTAACAATACAACAATTCGCTACTAAATTTACATTTGAAGCTGTTTGGGGTAAACTACCCTTATGAAAATTACGAATAAACGGGCTTTTTTTGATTATGAGATAAAGGAGCGCATCGAAGCGGGGGTAAATCTGTATGGTGCTGAAGTAAAAGCTATCAGACTCGGTCATGTCGATTTGACGGGCAGTCATGCCCGAATCATCGGGGCTGAAGCATATCTGATCAATGCAAAAATCCTCCCGTATAAATACTCACGACCTGAAGGATACAATGAAACGAGAAATAGAAAACTACTGATGCACAAAAAAGAAATCATCAGTATCAAATCAAAACTAGACGGGGAAAAACTCAGTCTCATCCCCATATCTCTCTACCAAAAACACGGCTTTATAAAAGTTGAACTCGGTCTTGGAAAAGGCAAAAAACAGTATGACAAACGAGCATCGATTAAGAAAAAAGACATCCGCCGCGACATGGAAATTGAGGCTAAAGGATGACCTATTACCTTGACTTTTGAGGCAAAATCTGGTACTATTTCACTACTTGGGGATGAATACGATTCGACAAGTGAGCACATTTAAAAACTGCAAGCCGACTTTGATGAGTAGTCGTTAAACAGAATCAAAAAATAAATGCTGGTTCAAACCGCATTAAAGAATTAGAAGGGATGCTCGCTTCAGTGAAAGCTGAATTGAAAGCTCTTTCTTTTTCTGGACCTAGTGCCCAACCGCTGTATTTAGCAGCCTAAGATACTAGTCCTGTTCATATCACTCTTTTCTCAGTGAGAAGGTATGGGCATAAACTTAGCTGAGATTATAATAAAGTGCTTTGGTTGGACGCTTTACCGAATTTATCAACCTTGATTATATTTTTTCCTGTCGATTGGATAAGAATATAGTGACTCTTTAATAATCGACTACGCTTGTAGAAGTTTTTATAGTAATTTCTTGCACTCGAGTTCACTACTCGACATCTCCACCAAAATCTTAAAGAGCTGTAAATAGTTTTAAATAATCTTTATAGACATACGTTTTTCCGTACGTTTTTTCTACATTTCTTTGCTCCAAAATACCTAATTCCATAAATCTCTCAATCGTTGTATATGATGCTTGAATACTATTTCCTGACCATTCTGCAATTTTCTTAGCATCTACTATAGGCAATTTAAAAAGATTCTGTAAAATTTTGACACCGGTAGGGGCTCCTCTTCCTAATGAATGAATTTTATCCATATCTTTTTCTCTTAAATCCATGATTTTATTTGACGTGTCTATAGCATCTTTTGCAATTTCTGATATGCCTGTAAAAAAGAATATCAACCATGCCCTTACATCACCCTTTGTATGATAACTATGCAGTAGATCAAAATATTTTTCTCTCCTTTTATCATTTCCACCAAAAAATTTTGATAAGTATAAAACTGGTCGTTCAAGTACATTTTCTTTATATAAGTAAAATGTTACTAAAAGTCGCCCCGTTCTTCCATTACCATCTTGAAAGGGATGAATTGTTTCAAATTGAGCATGAGCAAGTGCTATTTTCATAAGAGGGCTATAGTAATCGCTATATAAGAATTTTTCTAAATCATGTAATGCTTGGTTCATTTCATTAGGTGGAGGCGGTACATACAGTGCGTCTGATGGAGATGTACCCGAAATCCAATTCTGTGATGTTCTAAATTCACCAGGAGTTTTTGATTTAAATCGTTCATGTGCAAGCAATATAGCATGTGTTTCTCTCAAAAATCTTAATGTTAAAGGAAACTCCTTCATCCTATTTAAACCATAATTCATTGCATCGATATAAGCTTGTATCGTATCTACATCATCAGGTAGGTCATCTTCAATTGCTGCCTCAGCTTTAATGCTGTCGATTAAATCGGCCTTTGTTCCTTCGATTTGACTTGAAAATGCTGCTTCCTTTCGAACATACATGTAAATAAAAAAATCTAAATCTGGCAACCTCTGTGTAACACCATCCAGCTTTGCAAGATTGTGCCCAGCCCAAAACTCCAACTCAGATATTGTTTGATCCACACGCAAACTTTGAATATCTGGTGGGAAAGAGGATGGTATAAATGCTGAATATCCCTTTGGCTGTTTAATTATTTTTCCAATTTCCATAGTTTAATTTGGCAGTAGTGATTTAAAGCATAATAGCATTATACTTTAAATCTGTCAAGTGAATTTAAACCCTACGCCTACTTTGGACACTCCTATAAATAGCCCTATAGTCTTGACAGCGACTGTTTTTTTTGGTATACTCTCCTCTCATGTTCTTACTACCACAAACAACTTGGGAAATGCGAAAGCGCATGTATAAAGACTCTGAAGGCAAAAAAAAGCACAATCGGGGCATTTTTGCGACAAAAGATATAGAAGCAGGCACGATCATCGGAGATTATCTCGGACTCCTCATCCCTGAAAAAGAAGAAGAAAAGTATGAAAATACCGATGAGTTGTACCTCATGTACTATGCTGAAGGTATCACTATCTATCCTGATCCAAAAACTGCTGGAATCCATATCCTCAATCACTCATGTGAACCAAATACCTGGATGTATACCTATAAAGGGCATACACTCTATTTTGCTATCCGAAAAATTCACAAAGGAGAAGAACTCACCGTCTCTTATCAAGTAAGTCCTATCGATGAAGATTGTGATCCATGTGTCCATATCTGTTTTTGTGATGCACCAACATGCACGGGAACTTGGCATATGCCACAAGGAAAATATGATGCATGGCGGGTATTTGATGAAAAAGAAGAAGCAAAAACTAAAAGAGCGAAAGTTCCCCTGAAGCAACAACTCGCATTTTTAGATCAGTACCCTAAAGAGATCAAAGACAATCCGATCTACAAACTCTTCGGTGCAGACAAAAAAACACCAAAAGTTTTTTCTGATAAAACATTTCCGAGTATAAAAACTATCCGTAGTGAAATCAGAAAAACAGGAAGAAAACTAAAGTACCCAAACCTCGGTGTAACAATTTTGGGGACTGAAGGAAGACAGGTATTTTTGAATACTCAAAAATAATTTATTGCTACATTGTTCAATTGCTCCATTGTTGAGATTCTGAAACAAGTTCAGAATGACAAACGTTATCAATTCTCTCCTGCGAAGGCTAGGCCGTAGACTTTTTTTGCTCCTGCTTTTTTTAAGACCTTTGCTGCTTCGACAAAGGTGACGCCAGTGGTCACGATGTCATCAATCAAAAATACAATAACATCTTTGCTATTTTTTTCATTTTTAATCGCAAACACATCTTTCATGTTTTTCTTTCGTTCCTCTTTGGTTAACCCAAATTGCACTCTGGTTTCTTTTACCCGAATCAGTGTATCGACAAATGTCATGTGTAATTTTTTTGCCACTTCTTTTCCTAAAATTGCTGCATGATTGTACCCTCTGCTCCGCTGTTTTTTGGCATGTAATGGAATGGGCATCAGTATGCGGTTGTTTTCTGTTGCGAGAAGGCGCATCAATGCTTCTTTTTGAATCAGTCCTTCATAAAACAACTCACTCATCACTTCTGACACAGCATGTACATATGGTTTGTATTTAGATACATAAATCAATTTTTTCGCAACTGCCGTATATTCGAGTGCGATAAAACACCCATCCAGGGAATTTTTGTCACACATCGGATGTGTCAATCCGTCTATGGCATATTTGCCACACAAAAAACACATAGTTTTTTGGCTAAAAGAAAGATGTGCAAAACAATCAGCACACACATAACTGCCGATTTTTCGACAAGATACACAGTATTTCGGAAAAAGGAAGTCAAGGAACATCATTGCTTCATTGTTCAATTGTTACTATATCACCAATGGTATAATGAATCATCAAGGAGGAGTCGTCCCAGTCGCGGGACTATTCTCCTCGAAAACTTGGAGAGGTCGCATAGTGGCCTAGTGCGGCGCAGTGCTAATGCGCTGTCCGATGTTAAATCGGACCGGGGGTTCAAATCCCCCCCTCTCCGCAGATATTCAAATCTACTGATACTCTATGCAAATACAAGAAATTGTATGAGAAAATATGCTGCAAAGTATTTTGGAAATCGTCGCTGTTGGTAGCATCACCGCATCCCTAGCCTACTTTGTCGGGACATTCTTCAAAATTTAGAGAGTAATTGGAAAGATTTGGTAGTTTGGAATATTGAGAAATATAAGGAAATATACTTCTAGCCTCAGATTTGGTATACTTAAGTGCTCCATGGAGAGGTGTCGGAGTGGTCTATCGAGATAGTCTTGAAAACTATTGTGGGTGCAAGCCTACCGCGAGTTCGAATCTCGCCCTCTCCGCACTCGCACCGTTTCAAAACGGTCACTTCATTAGCCTCAGAAGATTTAAAAGAAAAAACACAACGACACACTGATCGTTCAAAATGTAGAAGGCCATTTTCGAGAAGTATGTAATACTGCTAAAATTCGGATTTCTTTTACCGTTTGATAAACAACAATATATGGGAGCTGAGGAATTACTAACTCTCTTGTATTTTCTACTCGCCCCTCTCTTCCAGCAAAAGGAAATATTGCAAGCTTTTCTATGGTATGTTTAATAATTGTAAAAATCTCTAAAGCAGTCCTTGGATTATCTTCAACAATATAATCAGTAAGAGACTCTAAATCTTGCTGCGCAGAAAGTAACCATACAATTTTCATATCCCAAGCTTTTCTTTTAGTCGCTTATCCTGACGTTTCATGACATCAGTATTGGAAGTAAATTTTGCAGTTGAGCTTTCTGCCTCACTAAGTCGTTCTTTGATCAGATCAAGCTGCCATTTTTGTACATCGAGATATTGATTCAATGCTTCATTAAAAACCCAGTTACGTGATCTGCCTATGCTTTCAGCAATTCTATCAATATCCTCAAGTCTTTCCTGTGGGATACGGGCATGTAAGCTTTCCGTTTGTAATGATTGCTTGTTCATATTTGTATCCATAAGTAGTTATCTGTAGTCAGATTATCACAAGTTTCATATTATTGCAATAAGTAAATTGTTGACTGATTGTGATGAATGCGCTAGAGTAAATATATGGATACTGCCCCAAAAGATCCTCAAGACAAAGCGACATATTTTCCAAAAGAGCCACTGGATTTACCGCGGCCTGAAATGGATTTGCCACTTCCAGAAAAAGAATTGCCATCACATGCCGGTGTCGCTGAGGTATCATATGAAAACGATCAAAATACGCCATACGCCGTAAAGACACTTCTTTCTTGGTCTGCTCCGGGAAGACCTTATACACAGAAGGGAAAGGAATATTTTGCATCAGTTATTTTGATCACCCTTCTTTTGGAGGTTATCATTTTTCTTTTTGGAGAATATCTGTTGATGATCGTCGTTCTTTCTTTTGTTTTTGTCGCTTTTGCTTTGGCTATCGTTCCACCCCATAACTATACCTACAAAATAAGTACCGAGGGAATAACCATTGAGGATCACTATTATTTGTGGCAAGAACTCTATGACTTTTATTTTAAAACAAAAGATCGTCAAGATATCTTGCTGATCCGTACAAAAGCATTTCTCCCAGGAGTACTCACTATTGTTCTGGGAGATATTCATAAAGAACAAGTAAAAAACACCCTCTTGCCTTATCTTCCCTATAGAGAAGTGGTCCAACAAACCTTTATGGAAAAGTCAGGAAGCTGGATGTCCCGCACATTTCCTCTTGAGAAGACAAAATATTCTTAGGTGTCATGCTGAATTTATTTCAGCATCTAACATATAATTGAGATCCTGAAACAAGTTCAGGATGACATCCATGAAAAAAGTTTGCTTCAATCCTGTAAGTACGGTAAAATAAGCCTGGCATGCGCTTGTAGCTCAATGGATAGAGCATCAGATTGCGGATCTGAAGGTTATGAGTTCGAGTCTCATCGAGCGCACCGTACAAAATCAAAGAGGAACAAGTTTATGCCTATGGAGGGTTCGTCCCAGTCGCGGGACTATCCTCTCGTTTCACTCGGAGGGGTCGCATAGTGGTCGAGTGCGGCGGTTTCGAAAACCGCTGTCCCGTATTCGCGGGACCGGGAGTTCAAATCTCCCCTCCTCCGCTCTATAATAATTGATATGTGTATATGAAATTTGAATTTTCGGCAGGAGGGGTTGTACAAAAAAAAGAAAACGAACAGCTCTATATTCTGCTGGCTCAACATTCGCAACATCATGGGTGGGTTTTTCCAAAAGGACTTATTGGGGATAACGTAGCAGGTGAAAAAAAAGAAGCTACTGCTATACGAGAAGTCGAAGAGGAGACAGGAGTGTTAGCGAAATTGGGAAAAGCACTCACCCCAGTCACCTATTGGTATCAATTTGAGGGAGAAAAGAGAAAAAAAACAGTCTATTACTATTTGATGGACTATATTTCTGAAGATCCTTCTAAAAAAGATGATGAGATGGAAAATGTGACATGGCTTCCTATTGAAGAAGTAGAACAAAAATTGACATATCCTTCAGATCGACAAGCTTGGCAGGAGGCCAAACAGTTCATAGTTCAGGGTTCGTAGTTGATAGTAGAAAATTGTTAGATTGTTCTATTGTTCTATTGCTGAAGGAAAATAAGGGTAATTTGGAAAATTGGGAGGCGGGACGTAATAAATTTGTTCACAAATTTATTACGCTGCGGAGGAGGCGAGATTCGAACTCGCGTGAGCTTGCGCTCGCCTGCTTTCCAAGCAAGTGGAATAGACCACTATCCGACTCCTCCGAGTGTTGCTATTATACCAACTAATGTTCGATTCAGATAGATTCCGTATAAGACATGGGATACTATTGAGATTCTCACGGCCTTCGGCCTCAGAATGACATCGAGAAAGGTGGGCGTATTGACTTTTTTTGCTTTTTCTTCCACACTAAAGATACTGCCTATGAATAGGATATTTTCTTATATCAGCGTCTTTCTCATCCTGATGGTCTTTCTTTTTTCTCCTCCAAAAGGATTTGCGCAGACACCGAATGCGTTTTCCAATGTGAATGCTGATGTCCCACAAAACAGTCATACCTGGACACAAACCGTGTTGATAGAAACTACCTCAGCATTATCATGTTTGATAGCTGGTGTTGATTCTCTCGATCCTTCTCAAAAATGTCTGGGTATTGACACAAAAACAAAAAAAATAGGCTATGTGGAACAAGAAGGAGGAGCAATAGGAGGCATGACAACACTCATAACCGCTCTTTATACCCCACCGCTCCATATGTCTGACTATTTTCAGCATATTGCTGGAAACTTTGGCATCGTAAAACCTGTCTATGCACAAACAGGCATAGGATTCCAAGGATTATCACCACTGCTTCCTCTCTGGGCTGCATTTCGCAATATCGCATATCTCCTCCTCGTGGTTGTTTTTCTTCTGATTGGTTTTGCTATCATGCTACGCATCAAAATAGATCCTCGGACAGTCATGAGCCTTGAGAATCAACTCCCCAAAATTATCGTTGGTATTTTGCTCATCACGTTTTCTTTTGCTATTGCTGGATTTGTCATAGATATGATGTATGTATCGATCTATCTCATCGCTGGTGTGCTCAACAGCGCTGCTCCAGCAGCAAATATCAATACATCCGTTGCAGGAATTCAAGGACAAAATACATTTGAATTTGCATCAGGCAACATGGGTGGTATTGCCTCAATCGCCAATACTCCAGCAGCAGCTATTGGCGGTGTTGTAAAGTCTCTTTTTACTGGTCCCATAATTCAACCAGTTTTTGCAGCAATTGGCGCATATGCCGGATGGAATTGGGGTACACAAACATTACAATGGATGACAACCGCTATTGCTTCCGCGGGAGGAGCTATTCCAGGAGTGGGAGCAATAGCAGGTTTAACAGTCGGAGCAGGATGGATGGCAATAGCAACAGGACTTGGTGCTTTTTTTGCAAACTATATTTTAGGATTATTTGTCCAAGCATTGGTTTTTCTTATTTTGGCAGCAGCAATTCTGATTGCACTGTTCAAATTGTGGGTGACGCTTCTTATGGCGTATGTTTCCTTTCTTTTAGATGTGATTCTCGCTCCTTTTTGGATCATCGGGGGACTCCTTCCAGAAAGTACGATAACATTTGAAGCCTGGCTACGGGACATGATTGCAAATTTATCTGTCTTTCCGGTGACTATCACCATGTTTTTGCTCGGGAAAATTTTTATGACTGCTTTTCAAATAGCTCCAGGGGGGGTATTTGTACCACCACTCATCGGCGATACCGGGAACGTACAACTCATCGCTGATCTGATAGGACTAGCGATCATCCTCATGACTCCGGGTGTTGTGCAAATGATGAGAGATATTTTGAAGGCCCCTGGCTTTAAGTATGCAGCGCAAGCAGGCAAATCACTCAGCGATGGTATCACTCCTGTAAAACGAGTTGGACAAGGAACTATTAATGAATTCTGGGGAATTCATGCACCAGCAGGTGGAGCATCACATGGAGGCACTCCAGGCGCTATCGCTCGTATTTTGGGTTTGGGCGGTCATAGTTAATGCCCACCATCATGTCCGCTGCTCCCAATACCCGTACCATCTTTTAGTGTGTCACCAAATAATCTGCCTCCTTCTACTACCCAGAAAGCGATGAATGCGAAAAAGAATCCCATGGCTTTGAGCTTTACCATATCTTTTGCTCGTACACGTAATGCTCGTTTTGCTGCATGCTCCCATTTCTTAGCACCATCGTGTATTTTCTTATGCTTTTCATGACTTTCATGTGTTGCATGTTCAATTTTTCCCTGTTTCTCTCCTTCGGATAACGTAGCATCACGTCTAATTTCATGAATTTCTTGTGCCAAGCGTGCCTCTTCTGCTTCAAGTGCTGTTTTTATGGATCCTACAAGATATTGCCGTAGTTCATTGAACATATGGCGGCGTTCTTCCTGTGTCAACGGCTCAGCATGTGGACCCAAGATTTTTTGCGCTTCAGTCACAGGTATCTCAAAGGGTAAATTTTTGATTCCCATAATATCAAAGAACCCTGGCAAATTATTTGCAGCAATATACTCTATGATGGTAAATCGCATTGCTTTTGCTTCATCAAGATTTCCATTGATGGATTTCCAATACGAAGCTGCTTCTTTTGCAGCACTCATCTTTTCTTCTAGTTTCGGTGAATCGAGGAATTTATGATAAGCCTTGATGGCTTTATCAGCATCATCGATATCATTAAAATTTCGTACCAGTCCATCACTAGCAGGACTAATTGACCATCTCTTTGATAAAGGCGTCCATCCTTTAAATGCTTGTTGAACCACTGGATCATCAAACCCCAATGTTGGATCTTCCAACTTGTCATATAACGCATCATCATTGACAAATGCACGCTCATAATGATGCACAAATAAATAATGTTCATCAAAATGATTTTTCGTAATCCCCTGGTATGGATGCCCATGGGCATCTATTTTTTGTCCTTGTTGGAGAATCTCGTCATCATGAATGAACTTCTTCATAGATTTGTACATACTCTGAATAGTATCTGCTGCTTGATTGGCCTTTACGACATCTCCACCATACTGTGCCTTTAAATGTTCAACTAATGCATCTCGTATATCGGTCACTGTTCCTTTAGAATCCTTCATCGTTTCAAAATCTATTTGGTATGGCCCTCTTTTTCTAATAGCGTCTTTTTCGTCTTGTGTCATAGTTGTTCGAATTTTAGATTCAGGGCGAAATCCTTGCTCCCTCACTGCATGCAACGCTGCACCAAATTCCTGTTTGAAGGTGTCGTAATCAACGACGTCATTAAAGCCTGTTGGTCCTCCATTATTTTTGGCAAAAATAGTTTTATTCATGTTTCGGAGTCTGTCCAACATCGTATCATCCTCCGGCCAACGCAGTCTCAGCATATGGATGATTTCTTCAGGACGATATGTTGCAACTTTTTGCCATGCTTGTTCACGATCACCAAATTCATGCTTATCATTTCCATCAAAATCTTGTTTCAAACGTAAAAATAACCCCATCTCCTTGGATTGCTCCAACGCTTCATGTTTTTGGTGAGCATTTAATGTCCCTGTTATTCCATGGACTAACGCATACCGTCTTTCAAAATAGGAATTCATGGCTTGCAGTGTGCCTTTCAGACGCCATCCAGACGATGCAAAATCTTGTGCTGCTGAAATATTGATAAACAATAAATCTCCAAGAATTTTACGTTGCTGTTCATTAAGATTATGCTTATGCCCTTCCTCCGCTTGCAAAAGTAACCAATCATCTACCATTGCTTTTTTTACGATATTGTCGTGTATGGCTTGTTCTTCTTCATTCAGCACATCCCATTTATCGAATAAAAAGCTTTCAGGATTAAAAGGCTGAAGGGCTGCGGCTGATGAAAAATATGAATCCAATCCAAATAATTCATGTCCTCTTGCTGAAACTACTGCTTCACGTTGGGTGTTTTTTGATAGATTCAACCCAAGCGTAATAACCCTGCGTATTTCATCACGCAAAGCCATATTTTCTATATATTCTCTCCTTTGATCATCAGACCACCCAACATGGAACGTTTTTGTTTCTTCATATTCTTTTACATAATCACCACCACCCGCTGCTGCTGCTATTGCTGCTGCTTGGGCCTCTTGCCATACTGCTCCATATTCTCCAACTCCGGCTTTTGCCAACTGAATATGCTCATCCATAAGTCTTTGCCGAAGTGATGCCATCATCTCGGGAGTCACGTGTCCTCTTCTCCATTGCTCTCCACCTCTATTGAACTGTTCTAGTCGTATATCCTCCAGTAATGCTTCTGCACGATGTGCCATAGAGCTAGCTTTTCCTCCATCAATTTCATACCCTAACAACACATTTGTTGCTAATACAAATTGTGCTGCTTTTTTCATTTGCTCAGTATCACCACTCCCAATAACACCGGCCAAAGACATATTTCGAGACCGTGCTTCAAAAATAGAATTCAATAACAAACTTCGCTCAGGGCTACTTCGTAAAAACCGCGAGGCTTCTTGCATAGCAGATTGTAACTCTCCCCAATATTTATCTTGCAACGGATCTATTCCTGATCGTTCAGCGGAACGGTATAACGCGTTGAAATGCTTATTGACCCATGCTTCAACAACCTTGGGATCACCTTGTAATCTCCTCTGATCTTCTTCACTCAATTTGAAATAGGAACGGTCTGGTCCTGTCTTTGCTTCACTGGCTGATTCTAGAGAAAGCTGTGTGCGTAGCTGTGCAAGAGTTGTATTTGCCTGTACCAAATCAGGACCTGTTACTCTTCCTGAATCTTTGAGGTTTTCAAGTCGTTCAATATACCTATTCAGTGAGCGAGTTCCCATATCTACATCTTCTGCTCCCGGCCCTCCACGACGTCTATCTACCTCGGTATTATACTCGCCCACAAATGTATCTAACTCACTGCCTGGTGTAGGCGTTACACCAGTGATATTGTTCCCAACTACGCCCGGCTCAATCAGCGCACGTCTTTGTATAGCATCTAACTTAAGTTCATCTTTTAAGACTCCTACTTTTTCTCGCAAATGCTCTGGACGATAGTTAAACACTCCTGCTGCATTTGGTTCTCCATTTTTACCCACTTCACCTGCGCCAATGTTATGCACTTTTTCGACAACCTCAGCCAATTTCTTTTCCTGCTCTGCTGTCAAGAAGGGTGCCTTTCCTTCGTCTGCTAACTCATGTAATATTTTTCTCGCTTCCTCCACGCGCTCTTCAAGAGATAGTCGAGCATTGGTAAATACTGTTTTTGCTTCTACAGCTCTCTCCCCTTCTTTTTCTTTGGATGTTATCTCAGGATAGATATCTAAATCAACAGCAGATTTTACTGTCTGTAGCGTATCAGCATTTTTTAATTCCTCGTCTGAAAGACTATCAATCCATGCTTTTTTGAGGATAATTTTCCCAACAGCTGAGGAGGGTGCCTCTCCACTGAGAATACGCTGCGTTATCTCTTTTTGTTGTTCTGGAGTGGGCATCGGACTCGTATCTCCATACACTGCCTTCCATATCACTTTTATCGTCTCACTAGCTTCTATAGGGTCGATTCCCTGATCTATCATTTGTTCTAGAGATTTGCTGTCAGCTTTCTTCCCATCTTTTTTTGCCTCATCACTCACTCTTTGACGAAGTGCTTTTTGTTTTTCTTTCGTTAGTTCAGGCAGGATGTCTCCTGGTTGTCTTTCTTTTTGCCATTTTTTAGGATCTGTCCCTGCCTCGATGAGGGATTTGAGCCGAACAGGATCTATTCTGAGTCCTTTTATTTCACGCAAATACTTACCCCACGCAACAGCAGTTTTTGTTCGTTGTTCAAAAGAAGCTTTTCCCTCTATAGTCTTCGTTTTTTCTGCGGTAGCCGTCGTAGTACCCCCCTCATTTTTGGTCATGACTGCGCCTTCTGTTGCCATACTTCTAGCATACGAGGAAGTGCCCTTGGGTGTCAACTCAACAGTGGTAGATTCTGTATTCATAGTGAATGCAGTGTACCCTGCGGAGCGTGCACAACCTTGATTTTATCTTTATAAAACCATTACAATACGTACTGTTAGTCATTGTTATATTGCTTAATTGCTCTATTGTTGTATGGATCAAAAGAGATACCTTCAATTAAATAGCATCGACTGTTATAAAGAAGCTTTTGTTTTATCGAACTACGTATGGAAAATTGTTATAACATGGGACTATTTTGCTAAAAAGACCATTGGCATACAATTTGTTACAGCTATGGACTCAATTTCTGCCAATATAGCAGAAGGCTTTGGACGATACGGCAAAAAGGATAAGATTAAATTTTATTTCTATAGCTTTGGTTCTGTTAAAGAAAGTCTTGACTGGAATGAAAAGGCTAAAATAAGAAAACTTGTTTCAAACGAACAATATGAACATATATTTGCCATTTTACAGAATTTACCTAAATCAATTCATCAATTGATTAAATATACAAACATGAAATTAAAAGAATAACAATGAAACAATCAAACAATAGAACAATAAAGTCTTCCCACTTTGAATCACTCTATCCTGTGGAGACACGGTTTGAGGAAATTGCAGCACTCGTGCGATTTCTTAAAGAAGGAAAATCTTGCCAAGTACTCTCTCTACCGGGTGGTGGGAGATCAAATTTTTTGGGACTGCTGTCTTATAACCATGCGATCCGAGAAAAACATCTGGGAGACCAACAGCAATGGTTTCATTTTGTTGATATCGATTTCTCGCAAATTCGCAAACAACCACTTTCTGAAACCTATAAACTGATTTTCCTAGAAATCATCAACTCACTCCAAGAACGAGAACTCTTGGAAGAATATGCAGTTGTAAAAGAACACTTCAAAGAAGCATTGGAATTCCATGATGGGCTCGTTCTATTTCAGGGACTAAAAAAATCTATCGATTTTTTGTGCTTGGAAAAAAAACTCACTGTCGTGCTTTTGTTTGATCGTTTTGAAGAATACCTCTCCATGCTCACTCCTGAGTTTTTCACGAACCTGCGCATTTTGCAAAATCATGCAAAATATCGATTCTCTGTGGTACTTTCTCTCCCAAAAGCCCTAGAAGAAGTTGTGGAACCATCACTTTTTATGGATTTCTCTGATGCGATTTCAGGAAATCTCCTCTATCTCTCCTTGGACGATACTGTGGGACTCACGTTTCGCATAGATTACATCGAAAAAGTGACAGGCAAAACGCTCAACGAAACACAACGTGCTGAGATACTGCGTCTCACAGGGGGCCATCCAAAACTGACACGAATTTGCGTGGAAATGGCTTTGAAGGAACACAATGTCATCCTGAGTGAAACGAAGGATCTGACACCAGAGATCCTGAAACAAGTTCAGGATGACAAAATTGATGACAAGATTAAAGCAGCACTCAAAGACATTTGGCAAGTCTTTAATCCTGCGGAACAATCACATTTTCTCAAAGATTTATTTGGGAAAACTTATGAAGATGAACATACCAAATATCTGGAGGCCATAGGTATCATCAAAGACACAACAATCACTATTCCACTTTTTGAAACATTTGTCGAAGAACAAAAAACGGCACAAACAACACCAGAGGTAACAGCGATACAGTATGTTTCTGAGACAAATAGTATTGTGAAAGGACAAATTGATCTTTCAGAAAAGCTCACCGCCACTGAATTTCGTCTCCTTCGATTTTTTTTGGAAAATCCTGGAACTATTTTAGAGAGAAATGCTATAATTTCTGGGGTGTGGAAAGAGAATAAAACCATTCTCGGTGTGACAGATCAAGCGCTCGATCAACTCGTGTTCCGACTCAGACGAAAAATAGAAGAAGATCCAAATAACCCCACACATCTCCATACCATTAAAGGAAGAGGATTCAAATTTTCACCGTGAATTTTATTATTAAGATTGTCGCGATTCGCTCCCTCCATAGGCGGGCAGGCGCAATGACAAGATCCGAGATCCTGAAATAAATTCAGGATGACAAAAAAAGCTCGCTTCGCTTGCTTTTTTTTGTGTTTTTGCGATACGATAGATAGGTGAAGAAGTTATTTTTATTTCTGCTTTGTCTTTCATTTTGGATGTTCTCAGTGATTGCTGTTCCTCCTACACATGCTGCTGGCATAACATGCAAAATAGAAACAGATCCAAAAATAGTTACGACAAATGACTCACACATAAAAACCCTAACCATCAATGCAAATGGTTTGGATGAGTCAAAAAAATATCTCATAGCTATTAGTGGTGTTGGCTATGAATCTGTCCGTATCAAAAATCAGAAGTTCTCGGGTGGCAAGCTGACATTCTCTGATGTAAATGGCTATGGTATGCCTGCCTCTTCTACAGGAGGTACTATTGATACAGGACTTCTCCCTTATTATGTTGCTGATCTCAGTCCTACATTTCCTGCAGGAACTGTTACTGTTGAGGTCATTGATCCCAGTTGGTTTGGCAAACTAAATGAAGATAGAAAATGTCTCACTACATTTGCCGTAGAAAAGGGTACCGGAAATAAATGTCAAATGTTTTTTCCAACAGAAAAAATTGAAGCCGGACAAGATATCAAAATGCAACTCACTGGACTGGATCCTACTACTACCTATGTTACCTATCTCCAAAAAGATAGTGATAAAGGAAAGACAGTAACAAGTGCTTCAGGGAACGTTGTTTGCCATACTGGTGCTGAATATGAAAAGGCTGAAGGCGTCTCATTGGGCACATACGAAAACGGTATCTACTTTACCTCTGTGTACCCAACAGCAAAAACAGGATGCGATGCTCTTGCCCTTTCTCTGACATCACTCGCCACTACCTATACAGCAAATGGGAAATTTGGCGTAGCAAAAGCATGTAGTGGGCTCATCATGATTCCTGGATTTGCTATAGGAGCAGGGACACCAGCATCAGCAACGGTTAGTGGATTCCTCGCATTTACTGGTACCATTCCTTCTCCTTGTAAAAACGGAGGGTCATCAACAGAGTTCAAGTATGAATGTCCGACGGCAATTGGTACTATCAACACCAACCCAACAGAATTTGTCAAAAGAGTTATGGGAATTTTCCTAGGGATTGGAGGCGGCATTGCAACGCTGCTGATCATTTTAGCAGGATACAAAATCCTCACCTCACAAGGACAACCAGAAAAAATACAAGAAGCGAGAGAAACGATCACCTCTGTGGTTATCGGACTGCTCTTTATGATTTTTGCAATTGCCATACTGCAAATAATTGGTGTCGATATATTGCGAATTCCAGGATTCTCAAGATAGGGGTAAGGGGAAAGCGTTAAGGGTAAAGAAAATATGAAATATTTAAAAAAACAACTTCCAAAATTTTGGGCTTTTACGGTAGGGGGGATTCCTATCGAACCTCCTGGCAGTGTTTCGCATCTCACACCTGACAAGGTCGGATTTTTGGGTGGGAATATCATCCAGCTCTTTATCAATCTCCTCCTCCTTTCAGCAACCATACTCACGCTCTTTTTTCTGATTTGGGGCGGGATAGATTGGATCATGTCCGGTGGTGATAAAGAAGGTCTTGCAAAAGCAAAAGCAAAAATCACCTATGCAATCATAGGACTCATCATTGCAGTACTCTCATTTGCAATTATCAATATCATCGGCACGTTTTTTGCCGTTGATCTTTTTCAAAAATAGCTATTTTCACCCATTGACAAGAACAGTAAAACAATACTACACTAATTATAGTTCTATGAAAAAGTATTTATCTATTGCATCTTCAGCTGGTACATTCCTTCTCGCTACTCCTGTGATCTATGCTCAGGAAAAAATAAAAATCTGCCCTGATGATACAAATTTCAGTGCACTCTGCAAATTGGCAACAGGTGGCGTAGGAAATATTATAGAAAAAGCAGTTGTGTTTCTTTTTATCATCGCTGTTATTATCGCTTTGTTTTACCTGATTTGGGGTGGTATCAAATGGATTCTCTCAGGTGGTGATAAAGGTGGCGTTGAAGCAGCACGTGCTACCATCATCGCTGCTATTTTGGGACTAATCGTCACGCTCGCATCATTCTTTATCTTGACATTTGTTCTCAAATTCTTCGGCGTTGATCTCTTCAGCCTCACACTTCCTTCTATCAAATAATAGGGCTTTGTTATGTTTAAAAAATGGGATACATGCCTTGAAGGGACAGGAGAAACACAAGCAGCGACACTCAGTTGTATTCCAATCGTTTTTGAAAACATCATCAGAGCTAGTCTCATATTTGCAGGCGTCGTAGCCCTCGTTTTTATCATTTACTCAGGGATCAAAATGCTCACCTCTGGTGGCGATCCAAAAGCTGTCGAAGCAGCAAAAAAGACCATGACATTTGCCATTGTGGGACTGATTATCATCTTGGTTTCATTTTCTATTGTGGCCTTGCTCGGGGTTATCACAGGAACGGAGTGTATCACCTCTTTTGGATTTGATAATTGTAAATAAGATATTATTGCTTCATTGTTCTATTGCTCAATTGCTACTATCTTTGCCTACTCTCCATCAATCGAGAAAATAATAAAATTCCTCCATCAAGACCTAATGGTATCAATAAATAGAGAGATAGTTGTTGGAAAAATGTCTGAAAAGTAATTGAAGATACATATGTAACAATAGGTTCAGGGATACGAATATCCAGTATCCATGCACTGATAACAAAGATACTGATCACCGCAAGCAGTGCAGGAATTCCTTCTACGTCACGTCTGCTGGAAAACATGGTATTACTGATTTCAAAAACAATAAACAGCAGCAGCAGTATATTGAGAATCCATATCTGTAAAGGAAAACTGCTGAAGTAATAGATGGCTCCCAAAAGACAAACCAATCCCCCAAAAAGAGGCGCCAACCCTATGAGTGCTCTTCGAAACGGGTCTGTTTTGCCAATCATCACACTCCCTAGCTTCACACTAGTCCCATGTACTTTTGGGATAAACTCCATGTGTCCCACAGGAACAAAAAGAATCAGTGCCATAAAATAATGCGCGAGTTCATGCAGCAGCGTTCCAGGGAAAAAAAGAAATGCCAAAAGATACAAAGAAAACACCCGACTACATGCTTTGGTCACTTCGTGAGATAAGAAAAAAAGAAAAAGCAGTTCTATGGCAAAGATCCAAAAATACAGCATGAAAATATTCTATGCAGCTTGTGGCAATGATGAATTAAATGCCTCCATAGTAATTGCCCCCAACGCTACCAAAAGCAGTGACATTACCGCTTTTTCTTTTTTCTTTTTTTTCAGTGCATCTATGGTTGCCGGTGTTAACTCTGCTCCACCGGTTAATACTTTGGCTGCTTGTGTTGCTTCAGGACTAGCTTTGATCATGTCAGCCCAGACCTCTTTTCCAAACGTCGAATTCTCTAACATTCCTTTCATCTCTCTACTCAAGTTTCCTCCAGCTCCAATATGAGCCGCAATCGCTTTCCCTGCAAGGGCTTTTGTTTGTGCATCAACAAAGTCT
>JAGOUP010000042.1 GCA_018061205.1 Candidatus Levyibacteriota bacterium
GGATTGGATTCCTCCTGAAATCAGAGAAGACACCGGAGAAATTGAAGCAGCCCTTCGACAAGCTCAGGGTAAACTTCCTGGTTTACCTAAATTAGTTGAAGTTAGTGATATCAAAGGAGATGTGCATATCCACTCAAATATTGCCATTGAATCCTCCCATGATATGGGTGCCGATACGATGGAAAGCATGCTCAAAAAAGCTGAAGGATTTGGGTATGAATACCTAGGCTTTTCAGAACACAACCCGAGTGTCTCAAAACATACACCAACACAAATCTATGATTTGCTCGCTCGCCGAAAAGAAAAAATAGAAAAACTCAATGAAAAAGGAAAAGTAAAAGCCATCGGGCTTTTAGAAGTTGATATTTTGCCGAACGGTGAATTGGCTGTTCCTGATAAAGCAATAGAACTCCTCGATGGCATGCTCGTTTCTATCCATAGTGTCTTTACTATGGACAAAGAACAAATGACAAAACGGATACTTGCAGGATTAGCTCATCCAAAAGCAAAAATTCTAACCCATCCAACAGGAAGATTATTGGGTCAACGTCCAGGATATGATGTGGATTTTGAAGAAGTTTTCGCATTTTGTAAACGACAAAAAAAAGCAATTGAGATCAATGCATGGCCGCAGCGCCTTGATCTTCCTGATAGTTTAGTTCGACAAGGAATTGAGCAAGGAATCAAATTTGTTATTGATACTGATAGTCATGCACTTCATCATATGGATCTCATGCGATTTGGCGTTTCAGTAGCAAGACGTGGCTGGTGTCAAAAAGATGACATTTTGACAACTTTATCGTATAATAAATTTATCGAATGGATAAAAGAATAAAGAGATTTGAAATGAGGTGAAAAGAATATGAATACAACAATAATACTAGTCGCAGTCATAGCAGCAATAGCTCTCTACGTGTGGTTTATCTATAACTCACTAGCAGCAGGACTCGTTCGCATCAAAGAAGCACTCAGTGGCATTGATGTTCAACTCAAACGACGAGTTGATTTGATTCCAAATTTAGTTGAATCAGTCAAAGGCTATGCCAAACATGAAAAATCTATTTTTGAGAACGTCACCAAAGCTCGTTCAGCACTGTTAGGCGCATCATCTGTTGAAGAAAAAGGAGAAGCCAACAATATGCTCACCAGTGCTTTGAAAAGTTTGTTTGCCGTTGCTGAAAACTACCCAAATTTGAAAGCAAACGAAAATTTCAAACATCTCCAAGAAGAGCTTTCTGATACCGAAAACAAGATTGCGTACTCACGACAGTTTTACAATGGCAATGTGAGAGATTTCAACACCACCCTCGCTACCTTCCCAGGGAATTCGATTGGTGGTATGTTTGGATTCAAGCCACAAGAATTCTTCGAAGCAGAAGAAGGAGAACGTAAAAGAGTAGACGTGAAGTTTTAAAAAGCTACTCAATAAAAAATCTCTATTTGTCACTTCAAAATTATTGTTGCATTGCTCTATTGCTAGATGACAAAATAAGCTATATTTAAATCGTAACAATTCAGCAATAGAACAATCTAACAATCTTTTCTTATGACTATCTATTCACAAATCTCCAATAATAAATGGAGATCGTGGATAATTATTACGCTTTTTATTGCGTTTATAACCACGCTCTTCTATATATTTGGCCAAGCATCGGGATACGGGTTATCTTTTGTTGGCATTGCACTGATTATTTCAGGCATTTCCTCATGGGTGAGTTACTATTACTCAGATCAAATCATCCTGAGTATGTCCAATGCTCATCCCATCAAAAAACATGATAATCCTATGCTCTATCGCATCGTTGAGAATCTCTGTATTGCAGCAGGGATGCCTACTCCTCGAATCTATGTCATCAACGATACTGCTACCAATGCATTTGCAACAGGACGAGACCCAAAACATGCGGTCATTTGTTTTACGACAGGAATCCTTGAAAAGTTGAACAAAGCAGAACTAGAGGGTGTGACTGCTCATGAACTCTCTCATGTACAAAACTATGATATTCGTATGATGTCTATTGTAACTATTTTAGTAGGAACAGTCACGCTTGCTGCTGATTTTTTTCTGCGGAGTATGTGGTTTGGCGGTAGAGATGATGACAACAAAGGTAGTGCACAAGGGATTTTTATCATTATCGGAATAGTTTTAGCTCTTCTCTCTCCTATTGTCGCAACCCTTATTCAACTGGCAGTATCTCGAAAAAGAGAATATTTAGCTGATGCATCAGGAGCACTGCTCACCCGCTACCCTGAAGCGTTAGCCTCAGCGCTTGAGAAAATTTCAAAAGATAAAGAACCCCTCGAAGTAGCCAACAATGCTACAGCACATTTATATATCATCAATCCCTTCAAAGGAAAAGATTTTGGCAACTGGCTCTCCAGCCTCTTCAACACCCACCCTCCTATTGAGGATAGAGTCAAGATTTTGAGGTCAATGTAACCTTTTGGAATCTAGTATAATAGTAAGGTGATTAACAATTTTCTTATATTTCTTGGCAAAACATTATCCAATCTCAGCCTCACACTCAATCTTGGCAGTGGTTCCACCTGGCCGGGTCATTTAGCGCTCAAAACCAACAAACATTTTATTCAAGATCTTCTCAAAAACTCCCATATCAAAGTCATCTTAATAGTAGGAACCAATGGAAAAACCACAACCAGCACACTGATCCAGCATATTCTAGAAAAAAGTGGAAAAAAAGTATTCCAAAATGTAACAGGTGCGAATCTCCTCAATGGTATTGCTTCAACATTACTTCTGAATACCAATAGGTATGGCCAACTCGATGCAGATTATGCCATTTTTGAAGTAGATGAAAATGCACTCCCAAAACTTTTGAAGGAAATAACACCGGATACCCTCATCGCGCTAAATCTATTTCGCGACCAATTAGACCGTTATGGCGAGGTAAATAGCATTGTCACCAACTGGGCAAAGGCACTAAAAGATTTGCCATCAACAACAACACTCATCCTCAATGCTGATGATCCAGAAATTGCCTATCTTGGTTTACGTTGTCATCCTGAGCAACGCGAAGGATCTAACATGAAAGATTCTTCGACAAAGTCTCAGAATGACAATGTAAAATATTTTGGTCTTGATGATACCAAACTGGGTCTTACCAGTTTTCAACATGCCTCAGATTCTCTGTATTGTCCAAAATGTCGAGAAAAACTCACCTATAAAACTCGCTACTTCTCTCATTTAGGAGACTGGTCATGTCCAAAATGCGGACTCAAACGACCAAAATTATCTCTTGCGACATCTTCCTCCTACCCCCTTTCTGGAATATATAATATGTACAACACCAATGCTGCTGTGTTATTTGCAAAAAATAACAATATTAGCAATGAAGCAATTGAACAATCTCTTAAAGATTTCAAACCAGCTTTTGGAAGACAAGAATCATTAACGTATTACGGCAAGAATATTCAATTATTCCTTTCCAAAAACCCAACCAGTCTGAATCAATCACTCAGAACTATCAGGGAGTTAAAAGGCAAATATCTCTTACTGCTTCTCAATGACCGTGGTCCTGATGGACATGATGTGTCATGGATCTGGGATGTAGATTTTGAGGATTACATCACACCAGACATGCACATATTTATTTCTGGAGACCGATGTTATGACATGGGACTCAGAATTAAATATACAAAACAAGTAACAATTACGAATTACGAATTACGAATTGAAGAAAATCTACAAAAAGCAATCGATGAAGCAGTCACTGCTATGCCTAAAGATCAAACCCTCTATATACTACCCACCTACTCCGCCATGCTTGATACACGAAAAATTCTAACAGGTAAAAAAATATTATAATCAATCTACTATTGTCATGCTGAACTTGTTTCAGCATCTAGTAGTCATTCTGGCTTGTTCAGAATCAGATCCTGAAATAAATTCAGGATGACAAAAAAGAAATTATGAATAAACATACGCTAAAAATAGGCTGGCTGTATCCACAGCTCATGAATACCTATGGAGACCGGGGAAATATTATTGTGCTGACAAAACGATGTGAGTGGAGAGATATCCATGTCGAAGTAAAATATCTGAATGAAGGATTTGCTGTAAAGGATTTAGAAGCATGTGATCTTTTGTTTATGGGAGGAGCGCAAGACAAGCAGCAACAGATAGTTTCTGAGGATTTGAAAAAAGAAAAAGTAAAAGCATTATCTTCGATGATTGAAGATAATATTCCGGGACTATATATCTGTGGTGCATATCAGTTTTTGGGCAAATACTACAAAGAAGCTGATGGGACGATGATACCAGGACTCGGTATTTTCGATCTCTACACAGAAAATCCAGGAACTCATATAGAACGACTCATTGGCAATATTTCAGTAGATGTTATTGATGAACACAAAAAACTCCAAACACTCGTCGGATTTGAAAACCACGGCGGCAGAACATATTTAGGAAAAGATATAAAACCCCTAGGACATGTGGTACATGGCTATGGAAACAATGGGGGTGACAAAACAGAAGGAGCGATATACAAAAACAGTTTTGGCAGCTACATGCACGGCCCCATCCTCCCCAAAAACCCTTTTCTAGCAGACCTCCTCATCCAAAAAGCATTGGTGGAAAAATATGGAAAAGAAATGCAACTAAAAAAACTAGATGATTCATTCGAGGAAAAAGCACACGAAGTAATACTCAAAAGACTACACTAACGACCACTGCTTGAAGAATCTTAGGGTAACGCCTATAATAGAAGCATGAAACAGCCTTCTACTCCTGTCACAATTGATATAAAACGTGTTGCGCAATTGGCTAGTTTGCCGATTACTCCTGAGGAAGAAAAAAAGCTTGGGAAAGAGCTCACGGAAACACTGGATTATATCGCAGTACTCAATGCTATTGATACAACAGATGTACCACCAACGTCACAGGTAACAGGACTCACCAATGTGCTTCGAGAAGATACAGCATTACCTTCTCTTTCACAAGAACAAGCACTACAGAACAATACAGAAACAGATAATGGATTTTTTAAAGTGCCAGCGATTTTAGAACAATGAACGATACAGACTACACAACATTTTATATTGTCAGACATGGAGAAACGGAATGGAATACAAAACATTTTGTGCAAGGACATATGGATTCTCCACTAACTCCACGGGGTCTTGAACAAGGGACAATTCTGGGTCAAAAGCTAAAACATATACAGTTTGATCACGTCTATTCCTCAGATCTGCTCCGTGCAAAAAAAACAGCAGAACTGATCAGCGCTGAAAAAAATCTCGCCATAAAAACAACCGAGGCACTGAGAGAACAGTCATATGGACAATATGAAGGGAAACCACGTGCTGAGTTACTCAATGCGTTTAAAGATTGGGAAGCATTAACAGAAAATGAAAAGTTCACCCAAAAAGTAGCAGACATAGAAAGTGACGAAGCCACAGCAACAAGACTGATTACTTTTTTACGAGAAATTGCCGTCACGTATCCCAAAAAAACTATGCTGATTGTTTCTCACGGAAAAATCATGAAAACGTTTTTGATCCATCTGGGATTTACTACCTATAAAGAGAATCTGTTTATTGAAAATTCAGGATTTATAAAATTGAGATCAGATGGTGTGGATTTTTTTATCGACGAAGTA
>JAGOUP010000043.1 GCA_018061205.1 Candidatus Levyibacteriota bacterium
ACCATGTAAGTATACCCATAATTTATTTCACCTCATTTCTAATCTCTTGATTAGGAATGACTCTGAGATTCTCAAATCGCAGAGCCCGATTCCATAGATTTTTAAATTCGAAATTCTAATATCGAAATTCGAAACAAATTCAAATGTCCAAATACTAAAATCCGAAACTATTTTTCTATCATAACAACAATAAGAAAGAGATATATGCAGATTGTGTAAGAAAAGATTAAGGAATGGGATGAATTGTTTCATTGCTCTATTGTTCGATTGTTGAGAGATTCTACCTTGCCTGCCGGCAGAATGATAATTGTTAAGGGAGTACTTCTATATCTGAAGTTTTCTTTAGTGTTATCGTTTCTTTTTGTTGATCATACATGCCAGTGATGAGGACTCGTTGGTTGAGATAGCGGGTGAGGGAGAGGGTTTTGGGGGTGATTAAAGAAAAGATTTTGTCGTCTTTGTCGACTAAGACAAAGCGGGATGGAGGTATGGGAGTTGGTGTGAGTGTTGGGGTAGGTGTTGGAGTGAATGTTGGTGTGGGAGTAAAAGAAGGAGTAGGGGGAATAGGGGTATTGGAAGGAAGAGATGTGGGAGTGACTTCATCTGAGAGGACACTTCGGCCTTGCTCAGTGTAAACTGTCGCGTATGTTCCTTTGATAATACCGACTTTGGAAATAGTAATTGGTTTTGGTGTTGGGCTCACTACTACTTGTGTTGGTGATGGAGTGATGGCTGCGCTTTCTTTGCCTAATGTGAACATGTATTGGAGGGCGCCGCCGAGGACAACTAAAAATATGGGGAGTGCGATGAGGGGGACTGAGATTTTCAGATCAAAGGTAGTAGTTTGTTTTCTTCTAATCTCATCAAACCAGTGGAGCAGTTTTCGGAAGGGATTGTTGATGACAACCAAAGGGGCATCGAGATCAGTTTCATTTTTCTTGGTAGATTTTGTCGTGGGAGTTGTTATTTTTTGTGGCATTTTGGGAAATGTGAGAGGAAGAGGAGGCGGTTTTTGGATGATAGGGAGTGGACTTTCAGTTTTAACTTCTGTGGCTACTGTTTTGGCGGGATCGGTGCCTGCTTTGATGAAATGACCACGAGCATCGCGGGGGGCGGATTTGGCATTGGCGGAGAGTTTAGCAGCAGTTTGGGCAGAAACAGCCATACGTTTAGTATGGAACTACTATGGGAGATTCGTCAAGAGTTAAAAGTATTTGGTATTTCGTATTTTGTATTTGGCAGTGAATGAAAAATTTTCAATTACCAATATAATCAATTAATAGGTAGGGTGATGGTGAAGGTGGCGCCTTTGCCTTGGGTGCTCTGTACCTCAATGGTGCCGTTGTGGGCTTTGATGATTTGCATGGAGATGTACAGACCGACTCCTAGGCCTTCGAATTCGTGGGCGTTGGTGCCTCTTTCAAAGCGGGTGAATAATTTGCCTCTTAATTCTTTGGGTATACCGATGCCGCGGTCAGTGATCGTTACTTTGGCATGCTCTCCTTTTTGGAAGACTGCGATATTGATGGGTTTTTGGTTGCCGTATTTTATGGCGTTGCTGAACAGATTGGTGATAACTTGTTCTAATCTGCCTCTATCCCACTGACCGACAACACCATTCTCTATATCGGTGGTGATATCGTAGCCTGCTTCGTGGGCTTTGTCTTCCATTCTGGAAATCACATCATTCACTAAATCTCCCAAATCGACCTCTTCTTTTTCCAGTTCCAATTTGCCTGTGGTGATCAGTGACACATTCATCAAATCATTCACCATTTTGGCGAGTTGTTTTGTCTGGGTTTCGGAGTTCTCAAGCATCGTCAACAGCTTTTCTATAGAGAATTTCGCGAGTGATACATTGCGGATACTGTGGAGTGCGAGTTGGGATTGGAGGAGCATAGAGGTCAATGGTGTTTTGAGCTCATGTGAAACAAAAGACAAGAATTCGTCGCGGGCTTTGATATTTTTTTTGGCAACAAGTATTTCCTGTTCGAGATTAAACAGCTGCAGCTTTTGCTTTCTTTCACGAATCGCATATTTACTGATAATATCAAAGCGTTTTACTTTGTCGATGAGAAAACTGATGAAGATACTCTCGGCAACAAAAATAGCGATTTGAATGGTAGGAGTCATAGGGAAGCTTTGGAGGGTATGGTATTGATACGCATACAATCCGACCAGCGATGCAGTGGTTAGGATGGTTGTTGTCAGACCTGCTCTGAATCCTCCATAGATACTACTGAATGCAATGAGTGGAAAGAGGAGTAAGAACAGAGACATACGATCCATATCAAAAGCAATCCGAAGCAGAAAGATCAATAAAAATCCCACAACAGAAAGGAGTAGGGCAAACCCGTAGCAATACCATGGATCGGTTTGCTTGTCTCTGAGCATGAGGAAGACTTTTTTAAGATCAGGCATAGTGGTGGCAATTGTACAGGTATTATACCACTGATCAACATAATATCCTCCATAAGACGGATATGACCAATAGGACAGATACGACTAATAAAAATGAGGAGCATGCGGGTCATTTTTTTGATTTTTTGGAAGGTTTGATTCTTCTTTCTGAAGCAAAGCAAAAAGAGATGATGTGGCATACAAATTTAAGAGAAAATCATGAATTTTATGTTACTATAGAGATATGGAATGGTTGTTGATTTTCGGATTGTTTGCAGGTCTACTATTCCCTATCTATACAATAAAAAGAAAGAAATAATTATGATAGGTCGCCTGATACTTCTTATGGGGACGGCAGTGGTGTTGGATGGGCTTTTCTTCTATGGGACGGTGCCTCTCACTCGATTGGTGGCGTCTTTTTTGGTTCCATCCAGTATCTTCATAGGTCCTGAAATTTTACAAGCATATGGGCTTGTGGTTTTTGGTGGTTGTTTGGCACTGCTTCTGTTTCTGTTGTGGATGTTTGAACGTTATTATGTCCAGTGGTTTGATTTTTGGGATCTTTTAGTGACGATGGTGATTGTTATGGCAATTATTGTGTATGGGAGAGACATGGTGCCGTTAGGACTCATAGGACGGATATGACCAATAGGATAAAGAGAGAATTTGGGTTTGCGAAAGGAGAGCGAAAGTGATATACTAGGCGTAACTTAAAACTGAAAGGAAATTATGAGAAATGAAATCACAAACTCCAAATCCCAAGTCACAAGATAGTTCTTCCAACCCTTCGACGAGCTCAGGGTCTCGACCTGCGGTCTCGATGGCAGATCTCATGGCTAGTTATAAAAAGCCGATGTCATCTCTCAATAAAGGTGATTTGATAGAGGGAACCATCACCAAGCTGACCCCACAGGAAGTTCTTGTGGATATCAATGCGAAAACAGAAGCAGTGGTCATGGAAAAGGAAAAACGTCTCATGCGCTCTATGCTCGCAGCCCTCAAAATAGGCGATAAAGTAACCGTGTCAGTGCTCAATCCTGAATCTGATCTGGGTCATCCAGTCGTATCGCTGCGACGATTTATGGGAAATGCGTCATGGAAATATCTGGAAGAACTCCAAAAAGAACAAACAGCACTCGAACTCACGATCACTGACAGTACACGAGGTGGCTATCTCGTCACTACTGAAGCAGGAGTTGCTGGATTTTTGCCGAACTCTCATACATCATTCAAAGTAGCTGAAGGGGAAAATGCAAATACCATGGTCGGAAAACGAGTGAAAGCATATGTGTTAGAGCTCTCACGTGCTGCGAATAAAATCATCTTCTCACAAAAAGAAATGCTCAAAGATGCTGATTTCACCAAAGCAATAGGACTGCTCAAAAAGAACGAAAAAGTATCAGTGGTTGTGACCAATATCGCATCATTTGGTGTGTTCGTCGCTGTTCCAGCAGGGGAGAAAAAACTGGATGGACTGATCCATATTTCAGAAATCGCATGGGAGAAAACCAATGATGTTGTCGGTATGTTCGAAGTCGGAGAAACACTGGATGCAGTGGTCATCGGATTTGATAAAGATGGCAAACGAGTTGATCTCTCCATCAAACGTCTCACCACCGATCCATTTGATGCGATCGCTGAAAAATTCGCAGTCGATCAAGCAGTGAGTGGAAAAGTCATCTCTGTGACCTCAGCAGGGCTGGATATCGAACTCTCTGACGGCGTTGCTGGATTTATCCGAAAAGAAAAACTCCCTCCAACAGTGACATATAAAGAAGGAGATACTGTCAAAGCAACCGTGGCAAAAGTAGACAAGAGAAAACAGAGAGTAGAACTGGTTCCCGTCCTCGTCGCAAAGCCACTCACGTATAGATAAACTCAGTTTATCTAATTTTCAATTTTCATTTACCAATTTTCAATCAATTTTTTAATTATTAAATTTAAAAATCCATATGTTCTACTCCGAACCACGAACCCGTTTCTACTATGAACTTATTGCACTTCTTTGGCCGGGGCAACAGGGAGGGGTTGGTCGCATGTTGGTTCGGTGGGGAGGCCGGTAAATCTATCTTCGAGCCAGGACGCTACTGAAGGTCCTGCTATTTTGGCTGTTTCTATATGTGTCACATCGTCAAGCCAATCCATCGTGAGGTTGGAGCCTGCATCACAGGATTTTTGTGCATACAGTGCTGTAGTATTCGGGATGACAATGGTATCTGCAAGTCCTTGGACAATCAAAAGCGGTATACCTAAAACCGGTTTTGGTGTCTGCTCTTTTAGTGCTTTTGCCCAAATAGGGTTGGTATTCGGATCACGAGCAAAAAATTGTTCTGAAAATTTATTTCTGATAATACCTTCGATACCCGAGGTATTTGTGCATTCATACGCCAGTCTTTGATAATTTTGCAAAGCAGCATTGGTAAGCACACGTTTCAGTGGTAAGTCTTTGTATACCAATGGCCATGCCACTGCTATCTCCGGCCCGATGACCCAGGGGACTGCATTTTTATATTCCTGCTGCATCAGTGAGGGGAGTTCTACTGCCGGTGCGGCCGCAGCTGCTGCGACGAGTTCCAATTCGGGTGCGTAGTCTTTTGCAAGATTTGCTGAGAACAATACGGCATGGCCACCTTGGGAATGTCCCCAGAGTGCAAAACGATTACTGGTTGCTGTTTGGGGAAATTGTTTGGCAGCGCGGACAGCGTTGAGGACATCACGGCTTTCGTCACTGCCAATCAAATAGTGTTCTATGCCTTCTGTTCCCAGGCCATAATAATCTGTGGCGACTACTAAAAATTCTGCTTGCAGCATTTCAGACAGACCACCAATGTTGCTGAGAGGATACAGACTTCGCGATGGCGCACATTGCTCACCCATACCAATAGTCCCATGTGCCCAAGCGACCAGGTACCATTCGGCACCTGGCTTCGCATCTTGTTTAGCATCCGGGATAAATACCATACCGGACACGATGGTTGGTGTGCCATCAGCTAGTTCACTATGATAGAGGATACGGTAGGCTTTGCCATGAGGAACAGCAATTCGCATTGGTTCAAACCGGATGAGATCACCTGGTTTGCCGAGTGGTATGTTGGAGATTTCATAAAATGGTTGGAGAGCTGCTTGGCGATCGTGTGTTTTTTGTGATTGGAAGAAAAACCAAAAAGAAACAAGACTTAAAAGTATCAGGA
>JAGOUP010000044.1 GCA_018061205.1 Candidatus Levyibacteriota bacterium
TATATACTTTACTCCGTGGGGTTGATGTAACCTGCAATGCCCCTTTCCCTCCACTTTGATTGAGAAAAAAAGCAAACGTAAAAAAGACCCCAAGAGCTAAAAAAAGTGGCACAGCAATAAAAAGTACTTTTTTCATACACTTTCAAAAAGAGATATCATAATACCATAAAATTGCTCTATTGTTCTATTGTTCAATTGCTAAAATGAAATCTTGTTGGGAATTAACTCGAGGCATTATGTTTGAACAGCTTCCAGTAGATAAATAAATTTCCTATTTGGAATATTTGTAAAATAAGTATTGCCTTGGCAGGAGATAATTGATCTGCGGTAAAGCCTAAGATAAAAGCAACAATACCAAAGAAGATACTCCCAGCAAGAGCATTGAGTGATCCCATCGTTGCCCGTTGTTCGTTGGTAAATTCTTTTTGCATCAATGCATTTCTTGCTACTGTTACGACACCATAAAATGCTGATGTTGTAGACATAAAAAAAGGAGAAAGTACTGTAGGAAATGCAGTAGCCGTTATCCCAATAATACGGTTGATAATATTATCAACAAGCATCACTTTAAACCCATCAAATCTTCGTATAAGCTTTCCGCTGAAATGAAAACTGAGTGTTGCTAACATATTTGACATTGTTTTTGCTATACCAATTGCCCACACAGGCCATAACGTATTATAAAATGCAGGAACAAATTGATACGATGCTTCTCCAAATCCATAACCCAGAATAGAAGATAAGCTCAAAAGTCTTAGTTTTTTATTTGTTATAAAGTTTTTATATGCTTCGGAAAGATGTGCATAAATATTACCACTCCCAACTTTATGTATTTTTGGTTCGATGAGAAAAAATGCGAGAATAAAGCAAAGTAGTTGAGGAAATACTGAAAACCACATAATAAAAGCAAATGACCAAACTGCCAAAAATCCCCCAAGGATAGATGCGATTCCTAATGCCATTTGTGATGTTGCACTAACTTTTCCTAGATGTTCATCATAGTATTCCTCCTGTCCTAATTCTGATAATGTATCGTGAAGTAATGCATCATTGTTCCCACTATAAAATGCTCTGGATAGCCCTTCAAAAATAGCACCAATTGCTAATATCCAAAATGATCCTCCAATTGCATAAAAAATAGAAAATAATACAGCTGATACTGCACCCAAAATAACGGTATTTTTTCTCCCAATTTTATCTGAGAAAACACCTGTCGGTAATTCGAAAAACGCCGAGGCAAGCATAGTAATCGAAAAAACACTCATCCCTAATGCAAAGGAGCCAGTTATCTGTGAAAAGTAAATAATGGCAATCGGTGCATACAATCTAAAATCAATAAAGAAATTAAACCACTTAAGTAGTGTTATATTTCTATGAGAAATCATTCTTGTAGTATAACAGTTTCAAAACTAGATCCTGAAACAAGTTCAGGATGACCGCGACAAACGCGGCTTCGCAAAGAGGGAAAGAGGGGGATTAGAAGTCCATGCCGCCCATACCACCCATGCTTGGCATTCCGCCTCCTGGCATACCACCACCGGCTGGTGCATTTTTTTCTGGAAGATCAGTCACTAGAGCTTCTGTTGTCAATACCATCATGCCAACACTTGCTGCATTTTGCACTGCTGATCGAGTAACTTTTGCAGGATCAATAATACCTGCTTTGAGCATAGAACCAAATTCACCTGTCATGACATTGTATCCATAATCAACAACACCTTTGTCTGATTCTTCAATACTTCTGACGACCCATCCATCATCAACACCAGCATTCTTAACAATTCCTCGCATAGGAGCCTCTAATGCTTTGTATAAAATATCAACACCTGTTTTTTCATCGCCACTAAGTGTTTTCATAAGATCTAAAAGTGATCGTCGTGCTTTCAGGAGTGATACACCTCCACCTGGAATAATACCTTCTTCCAGTGCTGCTTTGGTTGCGGCAACTGCGTCATTGACACGTTCTTTTTTATCTTTCATTTCTACTTCAGTTGCAGCGCCAACATTGATAACTGCGACACCACCAGCTAGTTTTGCCAATCTTTCTTGGAGCTTTTCTCGATCAAAATCTGATGTTGTTTTTGCGATTGCTCCTTTAATTTGAGCGATACGTGCAAGGAGCGTTTTTTTGTCACCTTTACCACCAATAATTCGTGCGGTTTCTTTATCAGCCCATACTTTATCAGCCCTCCCACAATCATCAAGAGTTATATTGTCAAACTTTTTTCCTGTTTCATCAGATATTACGGTTCCACCGGTTAATATAGCGATATCTTCAAGCATTTCTTTGCGTCGATCACCAAAACCCGGTGCTTTGATAGCGAGCGTATTAAATGTGCCGCGAAGTTTGTTCAAAATAAGAGTTGTCAATGCTTCTCCTTCAATATCATCAGCAATAATAACGAGATTTTTTGAAACTTTGATCAAATTTTCAAGGAAAGGAAGCAATTCCTGGAGACTTGAAACCTTTTTATCCGTGATAAGAATATATGGATCAGCGATTTCTGCTTCCATTTTTTCAGGATTGGTAACCAAGTATGCAGATGCATATCCCTTGTCAAATTCCATACCTTCTTTGTAATCAATTGACATATCCAACCCTTTTCCTTCTTCAACAGTTACCACACCATCTTTTCCAACTTTATTTAATGCATCAGCAATCAATTTTCCAATTTGATCATTTTGTGCTGAAATAGTTGCTACTTTTGCGACATCACCATCTTTAACAGGCTTTGCCATACTTTTAATTTCAGCAACTACTTTTTCAACTGCTTTTTTCATGCCGGTCTGGAGTAACATAGGATTAGCACCGGCAGTAACATTTTTAAAACCAGTGTTGATGATTGCTTGAGCGAGTGCTGTTGCGGTGGTTGTTCCATCACCTGCAACATCGTTGGTTTTTGATGCAGCTTCTTTTACCAGTTGTGCACCCATATTTTCAAATGGATCAGGAAGTTCAATTTCCTTTGCAACTGATACACCATCATGAATCACATTTGGTGCTCCCCACTTTTTATCGAGCGCAACATTTCTACCCTTTGGACCGAGTGTCGTTACCACAGCATCAGCCAATTTATTGACTCCTGCTATGAGGGCTTGTCGTGCATCTGCACCGTATTTAATTTGTTTTGCCATAGTATTAATTTACAACTGCTAATATATCTTCTTGACTGACTATTGTCCACTCTTCACCTTCTACTTTTATTTCATTACCACCCCATTTTTTGTACATAACTTTTTGACCCACTTTAACAAGCATTGGATGTCTGTCTCCTTTGGGACCAACTTTTCCTGATCCAATCGCCATAACAACTCCCATTTGTGGTTTTTCTTTGACACTATCAGGAAGGATGATGCCACTTGCTGTTTTTGTTTCTGCTTCAACAGGTCGAATCAATACATTATCAAATAAAGGCTGAATATTCATGGTTGTTGTATTCTTTTTCATAGTATATATAGGTGGAGCAGATTTGAAATGTCACTTGTTGCTGTTGATTGCTAATTTATACAATAGCTCACCATCTTTGTCAATACCTCATAGTAGTGCTTGTATTCTTACTTGACACGATATGGCACATTCTCTACTATAGAAGTAGTCCTTCTCTTTGGGAGGTTTTTATGAATTTATTTGAAGGGAAAAAATTCATTCTTATTGGCATTGTTGTTGCACTTCTTGCGGCAATTCCTTTAACAGTCTTTTTCTTACAAAAAAATCAAGAAACCAGAAGCCAAGCACAAAAAGCAACCACACTCTCTTTTGCAGTACCTGGACAAACAACTGCTGCCACAACAATACAAAAAAATACTGGTGAAGCTGTTCCTATTGACGTGGTAATGGATCCTGGATCTAATCAAGTATCTTTTGTAAAAATGAGTATTTCCTATGATGCAACAAAGCTTTCGACTGATTCAGCAGGTATTCAACCCAATACTGCAACATTTCCTTCAGTCCTTGAAGGCCCAATATATACTGATGGAAATATAACTATCACCTTATCAATCGGAGCAGATCCTACAAAACTTATCCAAACGCCAAGTAAAATAGCAACAATCAATTTTAAAGCAAAAGACGTTACTGGGTCTACTCCAACACAAGTAAAATTTATTGATGGACAAACGCAAGTATTATCAATTGCCTCATCAGATCAACCAAGTGAGAATGTTTTGGCTTCAACAAAACCTGTCAGTATCACCATAGAAGCAGGAACTAATCCGACAACAACCCCAAATCCAACAACACAACCTGGTCCTTCTACAGCTAATGTTGCGCCAACCTGTACGAGCTTAACACTCGATAGAACCCCATCCGGAGCAGCGCCATTTGCTGTTACCTTTACTGCAAATGGACGAGATACTGATGGCACAATTAGTAAAGTCACATTCAATTTTGGCGATGGACCAGTTCAAGATGTAACACAATCAGGAGGTATTGGTACAAATACAGTCAGTGTCCCTCTCGCCCATACATATAACAACGCTGGAACATTCCAGGCATCTGCAATTTTAACTGATAACCAAGGTGGCATCAGTAGTAGCACATGCACGCAAACAATCACCGTTACTGCAAAACCTGCAAGTTCAGGTGGGGGTGCCGTAGGAGGAGCAACAACAGCACCCCAAACGCCAGCTGCTACTGCAACACCAATTCCTGTTGATAAGGGTGGCTTAAAACCAACAATGGCACCACCAGGACCAGGGGATACGATACTAAAGGTTGGTGTACTAGGAACAATTCTTTCTATTGTCGGGGCTTTAACATTTTTTGCCCTCTAATTTTCAATTAAAGAAAAAAGCGCTTCTTGGGGTAAATGTACTTTAGCAGTAGCATTTAATCGTGATTTTCCTTTTTTTTGCGCTTCCAATAATTTATCTTTTCGTGACCTGTCTCCTCCTGACATTTTCGCCAAAACATCTTTTCTAAAAGGAGGGATTTCTTCACGAGCGACAATCGCACCACCGATCACCGCTTGAATAATTTGTCTAAATTGCTGACGGGTTAACGTTTCTTTCAGTTTACCTACTTTTTGTCTGGCAATATAGAGTGCCTCATCTCGATATACTAACTCTGATAGGACATCAATTGCGTTCCCATTGATCAATACATCTAACTTTACCCAATCAGCCATTTTGTAATCTGTTAGCTCATAATCAATACTCCCAAATCCAGCAGATGCTGATTTTATTTCTCCTGATAGTCCTCTGATGAACATACTATATGGCATTTCATATGATAATACTGCATATGCATCATGATACTGCATATCTAACAAATTTCCTTTTCTTTTCTGTGCAATCGTCATGATATTACCAACATAGGTTGCCGGCGTGTAAATATTGAGTAACATATATGG
>JAGOUP010000045.1 GCA_018061205.1 Candidatus Levyibacteriota bacterium
CTCTATGCAGATCAAAATAGTGAAATACGTTCTCTTTGGTATTGTTTTATTATTGGTTCTGCTTGGAGTATGGTATATCGTTAGCTTTTTTAAACCAAAGCAGCAGTATACGTACAACATGAGTTCGCAAACGGTTATCAAAGAGCTTCGTTCTTTGAACCGTTTGGAAACAGCATCGTTTACGATTGAGAAAATTATTGATGCTGGAACTTCAGGAAATGCATTTCAACAATTCCTTTATGGAGATCAGATTCTCCTGATTGCTCACGGACAAATCATAGCAGGTATTGATCTCTCAAAGATGAAAGACAATGATGTACAGATTTCAGGACAAACGATTGTTCTCAAGCTTCCTGCTCCTGAGATCTTAGTAACGACTTTAGATAATGGACAAACCCGAGTGTATGACAGACGACAAGGACTCCTTTCAAAAGGAGATAAAAATTTAGAATCCAACGCACGAAAAGTGGCTATTGATACGATCACTGATGCTGCTTGTAAAGGAAATATTTTGCAAAACGCTTCAGATAACGCCAAAAAACAACTGACTGCATTCTTAAAAGCCCTTGGATTTACCACGATAACTATTGAAATATCTGAAGGTAGTTGTTAATTTTATTTCCACGTCGTAAAATATTACTATGTCCTCTGCCCTACATGATCATATCATCGATTTTTTGGAATACATGGAAGTTGAAAAAAATTCCAGTAAGTTGACTATTCGTAATTATTTACAGTATTTAAACGTATTTGAAAAATGGTTTGTAGAACAGCATCCAACAAAAGGTATAGAAGCGTTAGATCTCAAAATACTCAGACAGTATAGAGTATTTCTTTCCAATCGAGTTGATGATCATGATTTGACCTTAAAGCGTGTGACACAAAACTACTATATTATTGCGATCAGATCGTTTCTTCGGTTTTTACTCAAAAATGATATCAAAACACTTGAGCCTTCAAAAATTGATTTACCAAAGACTGAGAGCAGGAGTCTCAAGTTTTTGGAAAAGGAGCAAGTAGACTTACTGGTGACCTCTGTTGATACCTCAAATGAGGAAGGAGTGCGGGATAGAACGATGTTGGAGCTTCTCTTCTCGACTGGGCTTCGGGTATCAGAACTGGCCAAGCTCAATCATGAAAAAATCAATTTAGACAGAAAAGAATTTGGTATTATCGGCAAAGGAAATAAACAGCGAATTGTCTTTATCTCAGATCGTGCTGCTGATTGGATTGGTGAGTATTTAAAACTCAGACGAGACAAGTTCAAACCACTTTTTATACGCTACTCTGGGAGAGTCATTGAAGAAGATGATGGAGAGCACATGCGGCTCACTCCACGGAGTATTGAGCGGATGGTAAAAAAGTACGTTCGTATTGCTCGTTTACCAGTGGATGCAACAGTACATACGATGCGTCATTCATTTGCGACAGACCTTTTGACCAACGGTGCCGATATTCGCTCAGTGCAGGAGATGCTCGGACACAAAAATATTGCAACAACGCAAATTTATACACATATCACCAATAAACAATTGCGAGAAGTACATACGTCATTTCATAGTGGGAACAAAGAGAAATAACTAGAGTGTTTCGTAGCCGAGGGTGACAGTGACATTTACTTCATTTTCTCCTGGATTTAGTTGTGTTGGGGGTATCGATTCTGCTACACCACCACGTGCATCCATAGTCGCATATTTATTCATCAATAGTGGTGCACTTTGCCCGGTTTGGATATCAGCGATTCGCCCGAGTTTGATACCTGCTGCATCAGCTAACATTTGTGCTTGGGTTTTTGCATTTTTGATTGCTTCTTGTGTTGCATCCTTTTGGAGTTTTTCTTTAGCTATATCATTGAGAACAAACGTAATGCCGCCTACTTGATTCGCTCCAGCTGCAGTTGCAATATCAATAGCTTTATTTGCCTTGTCAACAGGTTTTATTTTGACTTCGACATTTTCAGAAACCACATAGCCATTTGTTGTTTGTTGTCCGTTGGTATATTCATAATTTGGTGACACAGTATAGTTAGTTGTTTGGATATCTTTTGCTGGAATACCCAATGTTTTCAAATCAGCTGTTATTTTGTTCGCAATCGTATTGACTTGCGTTTGTGCTGCTTCGACAGTCGGTGCTGTCTTAGATACACCAAAAGAGGCCATAGCAGTATCAGGAACAGCAGATGCTTTTCCGGTTCCTGAAACCATAAAAAGACTGGATTTAGATGTCGTGATACTATTGACGGTAAAAGGGATTGGTCCTGCCAGTTTTGTATAAGCAAAAAGACAAATGAAGAAAAAAAGAATTGCTCCTGAAAAGTCACGAACTGTGTTCATGCATCTATAGTAGTATACCTTTTTCTTTCTGTCAAATAATTATGGAATGATTTTTCCGCTCCCTGGTTTTGCTAAAATAGTTCCATCTTCAAATACTTTTTCACCTCGCAGGAATACTCTTTGTACTTTTCCTTTTACTTTCCATCCATGAAATGGACTCCATTTACATTTGGTATACAAATTTTCATTTTTTACTTCATATTCCGCATTGAGATCAATTTCTATCTTCGTGATATCTTCACTGATAATATCAAACATGTTTGACGAGCCCTCATAACACAACCTGACTACATCATCCAGAGTCAGTCGTTTTTCAGAGACTGCTGTTAGGAGTAGCGGGAGTGTTGTTTCTAGTCCTGGGACACCAAAGGCTACTTGCTCACCTTGTTTTTCTCCCAGGGTATGTGGTGCATGATCTGATTCGACAATATCAATTGCTGATAAGTTTTTCCATAAAAACTCGACATCTTTTTTTGATTTTAGTTCAGGTTTCATCATGCCTATGGGACCAAGATGTTTTGTGTCGTCTTCTGTTAAAAATAGATGATGTGGCGTTACGCCACAGGTGATTTGTACACCTTCTTCTTTTGCGTTCATGATAATTTGTAATTCATTTTCCGAACTGATGTGGCAAATATGAATACGCTTTCCACTTTTTTTACCGATTTCGATTACTTCAGAAATGAGATTTTCTTCTGCATGGAGCATGATCGGTCCATTCTCGGCGGGCCATGCAGAGAAAATAGCGAGCATATTTGGTTTATCGATCAAAAAATCACCAGTAGTATGATTTAAATAAATTTTGAGCGCAAAAACGTTTCCTGTTACTTTTGTAAATTCATTGA
The DNA here is from genome assembly GCA_018061205.1 of Candidatus Levyibacteriota bacterium. Taxonomy (GTDB): domain Bacteria; phylum Patescibacteriota; class Microgenomatia; order Levybacterales; family UBA12049; genus JAGOUP01. The sequence continues at coordinate 3,179 of JAGOUP010000045.1, forward strand.
GATTTGTACCCAATGTGCCGAAGTGAAATCCTACATCTACTACGATTTTTTCTTTTGCGAGAGTTTTCTTTTCTTCCAGACGAGCGAGTGTCGTGATTGGTGTTAGGTTATTTGGCATGTCCAAAATCGTGGTAAATCCTCCTGCTAGTGCTGCACAAGTGCCTGTATAAAAATCTTCCTTTTCCGTTTGTCCCGGTTCACGCAAATGTACATGAGGATCAATCAATCCTGGTAAGGTAATAGTATTCATTCTTTATAATTGTCATGCTGAATTTATTTCAGCATCTCTTTTATAACTTCAGGTCTTAAATAACTAGATCCTGAAACAAGTTCAGGATGACACGCTACGGATTAAGAAAGTACTTTTATCACAGCAGACATATCTTCTTCTCCTAAGCCTATTTTTTGTGCCTTATCATAGAGTATCTCAATTTGTTTTAGGACATGCAATCTTTTACCCTTGGATTCATTAACAGCTAATTTGAGATCTTTTGTCATATTGTTGAGAGAAAATGCGACAGGAAATGCTTCGTTGACTACATTTGGGAGCTTCATAGCCATAAAAGGTGAAAGAGCTGGAACAAGTTTGAGTGCATCAGCTGCTTTTTGTCTTGGTAATGCTAATGCATCGGCGAGGAGCATACTTTCTCCTAAAGAAGTTATCGTTGCAGCGACTAAAAAGTTATTAATGAGTTTTATTGCTTGCCCACTTCCCTGCTCTCCCATATATTGGAGATTTGTTCCCATGGTTTCTAATATTGGTTTGATTTTTTTATATGTTCTTTCTTTTCCGCCGATAAAAATGGTAAGTTCTCCAGTTTTTGCCTTGTATGTGCTGCCAGTAACTGGTGCGTCTAATAGCTGAAAAGACAATTTTTGGGCTATATTTTTGATTGCTGTTGGACCAATCGTGCTCATATCGATGGCAATCAGATTTTTATTTTTTGTCTCCCCCACTCCATCTTTTCCCAAGTAAATTTCTTCTACGTCTTTTGGGCCAGTAATCATGGTTATGAGTACATCGACACTATTAGCAAGTTCTTTTGGAGAGTTTGCAATTGCTACGTGAAGTTTTTTGAATTCTTCTAATCGTTTTGCCGATCGATTATAAACACTCAGCGGAAATCCTTTTTTCAAAATATTTTTTGCCATAGGATTTCCCATTAATCCTAATCCGATAAATCCTACTGTGAGTTTATTCATAGTATTATTATACAAAACTTATTTGTTCCATGTCATTCCGAACTTGTTTCGGAATCTCATATATAGAGATCCTGAAATAAATTCAGGATGACAACGGGAAGTAAAATATTATTACTCATAGAATTTGCGATCTTTTAATTTCTCCGGTAAAAATGATTGACTACCTTTGGGTCCCACATAATTTTCCGACCATTTATAGTCCTTTCCATAACCTAGGTTCTTCATGAGTTTTGTTGGAGCATTGCGTAGATGCAAAGGGATGGGTTCATTTGGAAGATCATACACTGCTTGTTTAGCTTTTCCAAGTGCATTGACAACAGCTCGGGATTTTTTTGCAGTGGCTAAATACAGTGCAATATGTGCTAGTGTTAATTGCGCTTCCGGCATACCGATTTTATGCACTGCTTCAAATCCTGCATTTGCTTGGATGAGTGCTCCTCTATCAGCAAGTCCTATATCTTCAGATGCAAAAATGATCATACGTCTTGCCACAAATTTTGGATCTTCTCCGTTTTCCAACATACGAGCCAAATAATAGAGTGTTGCATCGGGATCAGAGCCTCTCATAGACTTGATAAATGCTGAAATGATGTTGTAATGTTCATCGGCTTTTTTATCATAGAGTCCTGCGCTTTTTGTCTGAAAAATATCTTGAATCATTTCCTCAGTGATTTCATTTTTCTTTACTCGTCCTGAGCTTGCCGAAGGATAGCTGGTAACAGCCATTTCTAATGCATTGAGCATGATCCGTGCGTCTCCCCCGAAATTCTGGTGAGTAGCTCTTTATTTACTTCACTTATTTTTCGTTTATACTCCCCTAGCCCACGGGTCGTATCCGTGAGTGCGGTATCTATAATTCTTTTT
>JAGOUP010000046.1 GCA_018061205.1 Candidatus Levyibacteriota bacterium
TGCTGCTTCACCAAATCGCATGATAGAACCACGACCATATTGTTTTTCGATTTGATCCATAGCCATTTGGATAGCGGCTTTTTTCCCGGCGGCTTCTACTTGTTGTCCAGAGGGTTCTGAAAATGCTGCTTTTGTACGTGCCATAACTGCCCTCATTGTAATCACCACACAAAAAAAATACAATACATCGAAAGAGAACAGAAGATATCAAAATGAATCAATCGTTTGGAATATAGAAAAATACGCGAACTACAATTCATTCCAAAGCTTTGTATGTTAAAATAACTCTTAATTACGAATTAATAATTACGAATTACGAATTGACGATGAAAGAGAATATCGTTCAACAAAAAAGTTATCAATTTGCAATTAGCATAGTACAATTGTACAAATACTTAACGCAAATAAAAAAGGAATACGTTCTTTCAAAACAAGTATTACGAAGTGGAACAGCAATTGGAGCAAACATTGAAGAAGCGATTGGTGGACAATCAAGAAAAGATTTTATTTCAAAATTATCAATTGCGTATAAAGAAGCTAGAGAAACAGTCTATTGGTTGAGATTATTGCATGATACAAATTATCTAAATCAAAAAGAATTTGATTCTCTGCTTGACTCATCGAATGAATTAATAAGAATTATTGGTAAAATACAAACAACAACAAAAAATAATCAAAAAATTAATTCGTAATTATTAATTCGTAATTCGTAATTTATTAATTGATTAACCCGGGGTGTAGTTTAATGGTAGAATGAGCGGCTGGGGGTCGCTTGGCTGGAGTTCGATTCTCCGCACCCCGACACACAACAAGTTGTATACTAATAACAATGAGAAAAGTTATTCTTCTGGTTTTGACTGTTGTTTTGATTGCGGGACTGATCCCTTTTTTCCAAGGAACCAAAACTACCTCCTCTCCTATAACAACTGAAAAATACCAAAAACAGAGATTGGCAAATCCAGCATCAGTGAATTGTGAAAAAGAGGGCGGCACAACAGTCATCCAAACCAATGGCAGTGGAGGACAATATGGACTCTGTATGTTCGAGGATGATATGGCATGTGAAGAATGGGCGCTGTTTCGAAAAGAATGTCCTGTTGGGGGTATCAAAACCACAGGATTTGACACCATAGAGCAAAAATATTGTGCATGGATCGGTGGGCAAACACTCGCAGTTGAAAACGCAACTTGTACCATGCCTGATGGGACAGTATGTCGTGATGATGCCTTATATAATGGTACCTGCCCAGCAAACTAGTGTATGATTCCTCCTTTTGTAAAAAAATTTGATTTTCGAGGCGTTTATAATACTGATATCACTGATCGTGATAGCTATTATCTGGGTCTCGCACTCTCCCAAACGCTTTCCCCCAAAAAAGTACTCATCGGATGGGATACACGACTATCCAGCAAACAGTTAGCGTTGCGATTCATGAATGCACTCAAAACAAAAGGTGTCACCGTTGTTTATACAAACGAGTGCCCTATAGATTATGTCACTGCTGGTGCGAATGCGTTGGCTGTTGATCTCTCCGTTATGTTCACCGGCTCACACAACCCATGGAACTGGACAGGACTGCTGATGCATACAAAAGGAGGCGAATCTATCACAGGAATACTTGTTGAAGAGATTCTCAAAAACTATACTGACGTACAAAACGAACCATATGTTGGAGAGAACACACCTCTTTCAGATTTTGAAAATATCACAGAGACTCTCGAAACACTTTATACTGAAAAACTAAAAACACTCATTCCCTTAAAAGAAATAAAACCTTTCTCAATACTCGTTGATATCGGAGATGGATCAGGAGATAAAGCACTGAAACTCCTGGAGAAACTCCTCCCCTACGTGACATTTGAGAAGATCAACAACCGAGGCGTGTATGATGCTGACTCATCACACACTGCTGACCCATCAAATCTTGAAAACATGCAAGATCTCATAACAGGAATGAAAGAAAAATCATATGACGCTGGTTTTGCATTTGACAGTGATGCTGATCGAGTACTCGGTGTTGATGAAACAGGAAACTATCTGAATGGTTCACTCCTCGGCAGTGCAATAGTGGATGTATTCTCAAAACTACAATTTGCTGATACTAAATTTGGGTATGCGGTAGATTGCGGTGTTTCGTTTTACAATACGGTGAAACAACATAAAAATTGTACTGTCCAACCACTTCCTGTTGGGAGATCACTCATGCGAAATATGATCAAAGACAACACCATAGACGTGGCCATAGAAAATGTCGGGCATTTTTATATCCGTGATTTTTTCATGACAGATTCAGCAGTCTTTACCATCGCTGTTCTGCTCTATTGGATGAGCACCAATGGATCGATTTCATCACTTGCAGAAAAACACCCAGATGGGCAGCGTGAACAACTTTTTGTTCCCCTATCAGAAACGAGCAATGCTGTATCAGCATTGGTATTCAAAAAACTACAGGAACTCTATCCAAATCAGGAAATCAAGAAAATAGAAGTTGATGGTATACGATTTGAAGTAAAAGAAAAAAATGAATTACACACATGGTTCTCGATGCGACAATCAGGCTATGAGAAAATCCAGAAGTATTTCTTCGGCTCACTCAATAAAGAAACATTTGGAACACTACAAAAAACGATAAAAGAAGCACTCGCTATTTCTTGAGTTGAAAATAATGGGTCTTTATTCAATTTTGAGGGAAAATTTTTTCTTCTTGGATTCTTTTTGTCATAATTCTCCCCATCAATGAAAGTCCTTCTTCAGACGGATGGATATTGTCATCTGGATTTATATACTTTGTGTCTCCATCACCCGTTACATCCAGTGACTCTTGATACGCATTGATCAGTGGAATGTTATGCTCTAGAGCATAATCTCTATGATTTGTTATATACTCAATCCGCTCCTCAGCCTCTGTCCATCGCCCATCCGCATCTGAATCCGTTACTTTTTGCCCATACGTTTTTTTATCAGGAGCAATAGTCAGAAGAAACGTAATAACAGTATTCGGAAAACGATTTGTCAGAGTTGTCATAACGTCCGTGAGTACTTCTTCCTGTTTTTTGAGACCTTCCGTTCTCCCTAATTGTGAAAGCGGGTTGTACCCGAATGATTCGATGATGATAACCTCGGGCTCACCATCTAAAATCGGCTGCAGCAACAAATCATGATCTGCTTGTACTGATTCGTGAAGCCGCTGTGGCAATAACAAAATATTTTGATTTGCCTGCGCATAATTTGATATTTCAAAAAATTCCCCAGGGTAAGCCGAGGAAAGCATTTCATTAAATTTTCCGCCTCTTGGACCAAACGCATGTGTCATAGAATCCCCAATCAGATAAATATCGTATCGATCTGATTTTGCAAGCAGCGGCCTTTTGTATATTGTGAATGGTGTATCCGTCGGCTGGATAGAAGGTTTCATCGATGCTTCAATGGTCGGAACAGGCAATACTGTTTTTGTAATATAAGGTTTTTTCCATGAATATCCCCATATCAAAACGCATCCAATGAGAAATAGGCATACTATCCCACATTGCATGATTCTTCTTTTATAAAGATTCACCCATTGCCTCATCACTTCATACTTTTTATAAAATCCTCGCATCTTTATCTTAGCGTACCACAAAGCACCAACTCAATTTGCATGAAAGAAAAAATAATGTCCATTTGCTGTCAAGCAATTATTTTCTCTCCCTGTTAAACTGATCTTATGATGAATGGAAGATGGCATACGGCCATGCCCATGCAGAAAAAGCCAACGCTTGATCAAAGAATCAAATGGCACATCATGCACCACACCACCTGCCACTGTCGAGCTATTCCTGGAAAAATAGCAAAAGAAATGAAGAGAAGAAAGATTATTGTTTAATCTTTAACACAATGAGACGGTTGCTGTTTTAACGATTCATCAAGTGCTTTTTCTAATACCGTATTCCATACAGCATATCCTCTGTTATTTGGATGAAAATTATCTGAAGCATACAAAGACTGATCTTTTTTAAATATCGGCCCAACCTTTTCAAAAATAGGAGCATAGGTAAGTTGTTGCTTTTGCACTGTGGTTTTGAAAATGGTATTTACTCTCTTACTTTGCCATGTTGCGAGATTTGAAAGTGGTGGAATAAATCGTTTCACTGTACCCATATCAGGAGACCCCGTAAGGACAATTTTCATCTCACAATTATTTGCAAGTAATTTTCCAACAAGCATATCTAAATCACGCTCGAGTGATGACAAAGAGGTCACATGATTGACGTCATTTGCACCAACTGAGAGTAACACGACATCTGGCTTTGTCTTGAGTGCTTGTGGCAGTTGGACTGCTAACACATCAGAAACAGTAGCTCCAGAAATTGAGAAATTTTGCATCGCAACAGTACCTTTTTTCGCTAAATGTTTTGCCGTAGTGACTGCTATTCCTTTTTTATAATCAGCACCTTGCCCAGCAGCTGTACTATCTCCCATAACAACATATCGATAGGTAGTGTCACCATTTCCAAATGTTTTCACTTCAGATGAAGGATTAGTAAAAGGAGGAACTTTCCCCCAATTGAATGCAACAAATAACGGCACGAAAAGAAAGAGCAGTAATAAAACGGTAATGATGATAAAAATCACTTTATAAATATATGTAGAGTATACCATGGAAACGAGATCGCCTTTCACGTCATTAAAAATATCATCGTCGATCTCCTCAACTTCTACCCAAAAAAATAGATCTGATACTCTTTTAATTCAGTAGCTTTTCAGTATCTTGGACTACTTCTTCAAACGATTTGGTCTTCCAATTGAATACCATAATATCTCCCATAACATAAATAGCTGATTCTTTGGCTTTTATTTCTACAGACCAATCAGACTGACGCATAAAATGCTCTATCATCTTTGCATCCTTTTCAAAAAACGGCAATGCGGCAGCAAACCCTCCTGTATTTCTGCCTTTCCCAATTGGATTTGGTGTGACCAATAATTTTCTCTGGTATTTTTTCTCTTCCATGGTACGCAAAAATGCCCGAGTACGATCATCACTGGTATATTTCTCTGTGGGGTTCTCCCAATATTCTTTTTTCAAGGGATAGTGTTTTTCAAACGTAAGGGGGAGAAGCAATGCATGATCATGGACTGACATCGCTCCACTGGGTGACTTTGCTACTTCAACTGCACAACTTTCTATATCTTTTGCTATTTCATCAAGAGACGTATAGATATCATGTAATGGGAACAAGAGCTGTGGCT
>JAGOUP010000047.1 GCA_018061205.1 Candidatus Levyibacteriota bacterium
TCCGTGTACGTCAATGATCCATGAGGGATAGATACTGAAACATTCACGAGCTGTTGCTGCTGTGGATACAGATAGACTGCTGGCTTGCAGGATGGATAATACCATCCATCTGGCTGTGCACTCACTCGCGGCACGAACCATCCTAACTGTTCTTGCTTTTTATCCGGTGAATTTTCAATAACATCCCCAAGCTTGAACTTCACGGCAGCTAGACCACCATCAACACAATCCAACACACTCTGGGGGACACGCTTGATAGGCTCGGATGGATTATCTGATCGAACCTGCTGATAAATATCCACGAGTGGATGCTCCAAATCCTCACCCGTATACGGATTGTAGTAATTCAAGTCTTTGTCCAACTGGACTAAAAAAAGCAATTTGTGATCGCTGAATCGAATTTGGTTGCCAGTAGATCCATCTGTTGCACCAAAGGGTACGCTCAAACCATTGGAGCTAGCAGTATTGGCACCTTTATCAGTATAATTTGCAGGATAGGTCACCGCATACAGTGGTGCTTTACTCAAATTTGGTTCAACCGTGATTGGTTTGTGAACCCACTGACAAAAATGATAATGATTGGCACCATTGGAAGCAAAGCCTGGCGAACAATGCACTTCATTTGGTCGATTACTCTCTTTGAGCTGACTTTTACTAAAATAGTTTTCCAATGGACCATTTCCTACAGGAACTGTGGATTTGACGAGGCGGTATGGCACCAGCTCAGTGGTCAAAATAGGATCCACACTATTTCCGTCAAACTCATAGGCAGGGGCCATAATCGTTGGTGCATCTGCTTTTATAGAACCATCGGGATTTAGGTAGGGACGGCAAAAAGGATTTTCTAGGGTATCTTTTGGGACATGCTTGGCAAATTTAGAAGGGAAAAATACGAAATACATAGCGACTGCAATAACAACCCCAGCTAAAAACATTTCTGTGCCGCCATAGCCTTTTTGATACGTAAATTTTGGAGAGATTTGTCGGACAGATACCATATATATAGTGTAAAGAAAGCAATACCTAGAGTCAATTACCCCTTTGACTAATTACTATATTTGTAAGGCCTGGCCTTACAAATATAGTAATAGTTATTGCACTCGGGGAAAAATGAGTTTATCATAGTGGTATGCCTGCCCGTAATCGAATCAAACCGTACCTGGAAGATGGATATTATCATCTCTATAATAGAGGTGTTGAGAAAAGAGAGATTTTTCTGGACCGACAAGATTATAATGTCTTTCTCTCCTATCTCTCCGAATACCTAACTCCAAAAGATACTGAAGCCCTCATGGCACAACTTGCTGATCCGACCCTCTACTCTAGTGAAAAGGATGCAATAAGACGAAAACTGCGTTTGAATAATTTTGCTGATGAAATAACCATGCTGGCCTACTGTCTCATGCCCAATCATTTTCATTTCTTTGTAAAACAAACAAAAGCGAATACTATCAATGTCTTCATGAACTCTCTCGGCACTCGGTATAGTATGTATTTCAACAGAAAATATAAACGAGTGGGTTCACTCTACCAAGGTATCTACAAAGCAGCTCCTATCACCAATGAAGGTCACTTTCTGTATTTGTCTAAATACATCCACAAGCAGGCATATAGGAGTCAACCATGTTCCTATGAAGAATATCTTGGGAAGAAAAAGACTGCCTGGATAAAACCTGATGAAATATTGAGCTATTTTTCAAGAAAACACCCACAACTATCCTATGAAGCATTTGTCAAAGAACCAGACGATTCAGATGAAATCATGACCCTACCAACACTAGAGGACTAAACCTCGTGCCTGTTGAAGGCCAGGCCTTACAAATATAGTAATTGTTCTTCTTGACATTGTATTTTGGGGTTGGTATGCTGGGTGGGTAACATATTCTGCCCTATGGAATCGAAGAACGAAATTAGTGCTTATTTGGAGAACATATCTATCCTCCTATTGGGATTGATTCTTTTTGGGTTGCCTCTCGTGTTCACTACGCTCACTACGGATGCATTTACACTACCTAAGCAAATCTTGTTGATTGTTGGCGGATTGGTACTGCTCCTCCTCTCTGGAGCTCGGATGATTTCTGAAGGAAGTGTCCGAATCAGACGAACACCATTTGATATCGCACTTGCTGTTTTTGGTGTCGTCCTCCTCGCTTCAGCGATACTCTCTATCAATCGTATAGACTCAATCCTGGCTGTAGTTCCAGCGATTTTTGCCATCATCTCATTTTTTCTCATCATCAATCTGGCAAAGAACAGGCCATCGATGACCTTTTTGGTCACCGCGTTGCTTTCTGGATCAGCGATCGCAGCACTCGTTTCGATACTATCCTATGCAAAAGTGTATGTGTTGCCAATGCCTTTTACAAAGGTACCTGAGTTCACGACCTTTGGAACCATGCTCGATCAGGCAATGTATTTGGTCTTTCTGCTTCCTATCGTTGGATACTTTGTGTATTCGATCGTTCGACACCTGCAAACAACCCGCTTTGGCAGAACAAGTAGTAGTGCTAGTAGTAAAACAGTATTGACAGGCAATCCAATCGGTATGGGATTTGCTGGTGTGGTTTTGGTACTGTTGGCTGCTGCCCTCGCAGTGAGTGGCTATCAACTATTCTTACAACGACCACTGCTCCTGCCATTTGACACAGGGTTCCAAACTGCTTTTGCTGCGATCTCACAAGATACGGGTAGAACACTCCAAGGATTCCTCTTTGGCTCGGGCTTCGGCACCTACAGTACTGATTTCACCAGATTCAAAATGGCATCCTTTAATCTCAATAGCAATCTGTGGACACTCACCTTCTTTCGATCATCCAGTTTTGTGTTAGAGCTCTTGGCAACAACGGGTTTGGCGGGTATACTCTCTTTCGGATTTGTCCTCTATACCATATTCAAATCAGTTCGAGAGAATATGAGTAAAAAAGGGTATACGAATCCACTGGTTATCTCAGTGATCCTCGTCGCTATCGCCTCACTGGTGCTTCCCTTCTCTCCGATCATCGTCATCATGTTCTTTGTCCTCCTGGGTCTGTATGCAGCAGAAAATAGACTGGAAGCTGCAACACGTTCAAAGGAATACTTTGATGTGGAACTCCACTTTGTCGCATTCACTGAGGGATTCATCCCTGTTACTGCAACACCAGTAACCGAAGGCGATCATCGAGTACAAAAGGACTATACAAAGATATTGCCAGTCACGCTCTTCATCCTCTTTGTTGGCTTTGTTGCTGTGGTCGGATTCTTCACCTACAGCTTTACCTACTCAGATATCATCTTCCAGCGCTCACTGGTTGCCGCATCACAAAACAATGGTCTCCAAACCTATACAGACCAAATAACCGCTATCAGAGCTTTCCCCTACCGAGATGCATACTATCGTATCGCATCACAAACAGATCTCGCGTTAGCGAACTCACTCGCATCATCTATCCCTGCTGGTTCTTCTCCATCAGCACAGATCCAACAGAATGTCACCCAACTCATCCAAGAAGCTATCTCAACAGGAAGAACTGCTACACAACTAGCACCAGCAACGGCTGTAAACTGGCAGAATCTCTCCAGTGTGTATCGAGGACTCATCGGCTTTGGACAAAATGCTGATCAGTTCGCAATCGCAACACAACAGCAAGCGATCGCACTCAATCCAAATGACCCACAAGGATATATCAATCTGGGCGGTATCTACTACCAGCTAGGTCTTTGGGATAATGCGCAACAATCATTCCAAACAGCAGTAAGTTTGAAACCTGACTATGCCAATGCCTATTACAATCTCGGTCATGCGCTGGAATCCAAAGGAGATTTGACCAATGCACTCACTACCTATGAAACAGTCAAAACACTCATCGCTAACGATAAAGAAGGTACGAAGAAAATGGATACTGAGATCAAAGCATTGCAGGAAAAAATCGGGTCTGCAAAACAGACGCAAGAAGAACAATCACAAGCCACTCAGGAACAGGCTACAAATCAGGAGCAACAACCATCCGTCGGATTGAATCAACCTGAAACACAACTCCCTGAGCAAAAAAATCCAGTCAAGCTCCCCTCTCCAGCAGTCACTGCTGAACCAAGTCCATCTGCTTCGCCAACACCGGGACAGTAATTTTCAATTTTCATTTACCAATTTTCAATCAATGATTCATTGTTTCATTGGACAATTGAATGAAAATTGTTACTTGGTAATTGGAAATTTGATAATGGGTGCGCTTTTTTCATGGGAAAATGGCAGTGTTTTTGCCACAAAAAAACCAGAGAGTGCAGAGTATCATGTACCCTTTTGCCGCCTTCGTATCAAGATACGTCGGCTCTCTCTGGAATCTTTGAGATTATCCTTGTCTCTGAGACTTGAAACAATCGCGGCAAAGAACTGGTCGGTCACCTCTTGGTTGGAACGGTACAGTGTCTTTTTTACCACATTGTGCACAAGTAATTTCAAAGGATTGACGTTCTCCGCCTCTTCCTCCTCTGTCATCACCCATACGTGATTTCTTGGCTTGTCGACAGTTAGGACATCGTACAGGAGCGTTCTGGAATCCTTTCTGTTGATAGAATTCTTGTTCAGAAGCAGTCCATGTAAATGGTTGTCCGCAATCTCGACAGGTTAATGTTTGATCTGCAAATGCCATAGTGTAATGCAATTTTCAATTTTTAATTTTCAATTTTCAATGAATGTTTCAATGTCTAAAATTTTCAAACATTTAGATTTCATTTTAAATTTCAAATTTAAAATTTTAAATTAAGTTTGTCACCTCCTTCTCCATCAAAATGAAAACCTTGAAGGTAAAGTGTGTGTGTATGGTATTGCTGAAACATGAAATATTTTTTTGGGGCCTTTTTGAGGCTCCGAACTTTCTTAGCTACTAATCCTTTTATCCTGGCTTTGCCATATAAGAAAATCCAGAGAAAGGTGAGAAAACAACTCGTTCACTGTTTATAGTGTAGAGTAAAAAGGGCAAAAAAGCAAGATGGCAAAGCATCAGGAGGCGATACCAACAATACGCTCCAACTGCTGTATAACGTTTTCTGTGAGCTTCACTGCACGAGGGGTATTCAAAAGCGGCAGTCGTTCATATTTTTTCTCTCTTCCTCTGGCCTTCCCCAAACAAAACTCCTCATCTACATCAAAGTAACTGATAGTATGCTGCATATCAACTCCATTC
>JAGOUP010000048.1 GCA_018061205.1 Candidatus Levyibacteriota bacterium
AAAAAGCTCTTTTTCCATAACACTTCCGAAAGACATAGTTTCACGTTTGTCAATTTGTTTGTTACTACTGCTTCTCATGGTAAATGGTATTGGCGTACTCGGTCCTGAAACTTCATTTGATGCGCTATGGTATCATCTGACGTTAGCAAAACTTTCTCTAGCGACACATACAATCAGTTTTATCCCAGGAGGGCTTTTGTATTATTCAGTGATGCCAAAACTTGGAGAACTATTTTTTATCCCTGTCCTTCTTTTTGGCAATGAAATATGGGCGAAAGCAATTCAATTTCTTTTTGGCATCTTTACAACGGTTGCTATATATAAAATTTCAAGACGATATGTATCGGTATCTTTATCATTGTTAGCCGGTCTTGTTTTTTATGGCAATATTGTTGTTGCGTGGGAATCAACAGTTGCCTATATAGATTTAATACGGACATTTTACGAAGCGATGGGATTATGGGCATTGCTGCTTTGGATAGAGACAAAAAAACGGATATGGTTATATGTATCGGCAATGATGATTGGTTTTGCTATCAGTACAAAACTGCTTGCAGTTGGATCATTAGGTATTGTGACTCTTTTGATTCTTTTTATTTTACTACGAGAGAAAAAACTTTCAGTACGATCAATTTTTAGTACTATTGGTATATATTGGGTCATATGTCTTGTGGTTGTTTTACCTTGGCTTATTTTCTCGTATACCAACACTGGTAATCCTATCTATCCATTTTTTACTTCTTTGTATCCGATACATTCCTCACAAAACATATTTTCACTACAAAATGTTTTTATTGATTTTGGCAAACTCTTTTTGTCATCAGATGATCCCATCTCTCCAATGTATGTAATTGTATTACCATTGATCTTTGTATTTTTTTCAAAATTAAAACCTCAGATAAAAATTGTTGTATATTATGCTCTTTTCGCCTCAGTTATTTGGTATATAACACCGAGAACAGGTGGCGGAAGGTTTATCCTTCCCTATCTTCCTGCATTTTCAATACTGGTCATCGCCATAGTAGAAATGATTAAAAGACAAAAAATAATCTACATTACTATTGTGACAAGCATTTTTCTGGTTGCAGCAATAACAGTTGTATATCGAGGAATAGCAAATAGTAGATACCTACCCGTAATTATTGGGACACAAACAAAAGCGCAATTTTTAACGAATAATCTCAATTTTTCTTTTGGTGATTTTTATGACATTGATGGGTATTTTGCCAAACATATAAAAGCTAAAGATACCGTGTTATTGTATGGGTTTCATAATTTGTACTATGTGGATTTTCCTTTTATTGATTCTTCTTATGTGCAAAATGGAGATACGTTTACTCATATTGCAACCCAAAATACCACACTTCCGAAACGTTTTACTGATTGGGAACTTATCTATGAAAATAAGACTACTTCCGTTAGACTATACACAAAGGAGAAAAAGATATGGCATTATTAAAAACTCTAATAGTACTAAGCTTGCTGGGAATGGTTTTGGGAGAACTGGGAAGATATTTGCTACCCAGTATATATACCGTTCCTGTGGTTATAAATGATGTATTGATTGGAATAACCGTAGGGTATTGGTTATTTTATAAAGTAACACATAGTGAGCGCATTGAAGGAAAACTAGTTTTTCCCATTGTGTTGTTTTTCCTTGCTTGTGTTCTCTCTCTTCTGGTGAATAGCGGTGTATATTCTTTGCCTCAGGCAATGATTGCAAGTCTTTACCTCCTTCGCTGGGTAATGTATGCAGGACTTTATTTTGTGGTAAAAGATTTTTCTTCGTCTTTTAAACAAAAACTCATTTTTTTGTTACTTGGTATAGGGCAAGTTATTGTAGGTATTGGGTATATACAATATTTTTCCTATCCGAGTCTTCGTAATTTGTATTATCTCGGATGGGATGAGCATTTGTATAGAATGTTTTCTGTATTTTTGGATCCTAATTTTGCCGGTGTATTTTTTGTATTAGTATTTTTGCTGACTTTTGGTATGGGATTACAACAGTACCAAAAAAAACAGTATCTCCTTTTTAGTATACTATTTTTGTTTTCTTTTTTTGATATTATTGCAGTGTATCTGACGTATTCACGAAGTGCTTTCTTCATGCTTTTGGTGAGTATATTTTACTTTTTGTGGTTCTATGGAAAGAAACGGTATATCGCTGCGGTATTTATAGTTCTTCTCGTATTATTATTTATCTCACCAAAATCATTTCAGACAGAGGGGACAAATATATTTCGCATTGCATCATCTGAAGCCAGAGTAGAATCAGCGCAAACAGCAATAGAAATCGCTCAAAAAAATCCCGTATTTGGTGTTGGATTCAATGCATATCGGTATGCACAAAATAGATATGGATACTTAACTGATAGCGTATGGCAAGAAACACATGCAGGAGCGGGGACAGACAATAGTTATTTATTTGTTCTTGCAACGACTGGTATTGTTGGTATCAGTGCATATCTTTTTTTATTGACCCGTATGGTGAAACTAGCCAGATCAAAAAAAGACATACTGCATGTTGTTGTTATCTCATCACTGATGGGTATTTTTGTCAGCAGCCTATTTATCAATAGTCTTTTTTATATTTTTATTATGGAGTGGCTGTGGATAATGCTAGGGGTTACTGAGAATAATTCACTCTGATTTGCTTTTCTGCTTTGTTACCTGCTTCATCTGTCGCAACGACTTTTATATCATTGTCTCCATCTTTTAATGGCATGGTATACGTATAATTGCCGTCTGCGTCCACAATTGCCCAAAAATCATTGACGGTGACTCTCGCTCCAGCATCTGTTTTTCCTTTTATATCGATCGATTTTTCATCTTTATGAAACTGTGTACCATCTGATGGGGAATCAATGGAGAGAGAAGGTTCTTTGTCGAGATAGCTAATCGTGACAGTATTTGAGAATTCACTTTTTTGATTTGTTTTGGTTACTGCTTGGACTTTGATAGTATTTTCTCCACTATCGAGTGGTATGGTATCAAATGAAAACGTATTATCGGTATTCACTTCAGTAGCATCGACTTTAGCATTGTTGACATATAACGCTATGGTTGTATCACCGGTGATGGATGAACCGGAAATAGTTACACGAGCACTATTGGTGGCATCATAGGTATCATTGAGGATTGGAGGGGCAACATACGCACTTTTTTGAGCGATTTCATCATCTGTTTTTGATCCGGCAATCATATAGCTCATGGTTGCCAAAATCGGTACACCAAATTTCCATAAAAGTCCAACAATGATGGTCATGCCAATAACTGTTAAGATAATATTTCGTTTTGTTCGGGTTTCTAGACGTTCTGTTAATCGAGATCTCATAGGTATGGTATTATTTTCTTGTTCAGAGCCGAAGATGGGAGTCGAACCCATGACTTACTCTTTACGAAAGAGTTACTCTACCAACTGAGTTACTTCGGCGTAGCTCATATTGTAGCAGTAGAGCTGAATCTATTCAAATCCCTGTTTTTTTGCCCAGCCAGCAGGATCTGCCGCCCATTCCAAGATGACTGTTTGTTCTTCTAATCTTATATATCCTTCTTTGGCTGCAATAGCAACAATAGTTTCAAAAGTTGTCAGAACATGAAGAGTAATGGCGTCATTTTTGAAGACCTCATCTGCTTTTTGCATACCATAGGTCGTAATAGCAAATATATGTGAAGCTTTGGCACCATCTGCTCTGATAGCTTGTACTGTTTTGGCACTACTACCTCCTGTAGATATGAGATCTTCAATAACAATTGTTTCTTGATCTTTTAGGAGCACTCCTTCTACCAAACTTCCCGTTCCATGATCTTTTGGTTTGCTTCTTACATAAACCATAGGGAGATTAAGGACGTCTGCAACCCAAGCAGCATGTGGTATCCCTGCTGTTGCTGTTCCGGCAACAACAGCAACTGGTATATGTGTCTCGTTAATTGCATCGACTAAGTACTGCACAACTATTTTTCGTTCTTTTGGATAACTAATCAGCATGCGGCAATCAGTATAAATAGGACTTTTAATGCCGGATGAGTAGGTAAATGGGGTAGAAGGAGCAAGTTTTACCGCCTTTATATCTAATAAGATTTTTGCTACGTTTTCGGCAATGTGTTGATTCATACTCTATACTGATTGATTTGATCTCGCAGTACTACTGCGCTTTCTTTTGCTTTTAGTGCAAAGTCTTCTTTGTCTGATGCGTAAATAATAGAACGGCTGCTGTTGATAATAAGACCGGATTTATCAGCTCTCAGTCCTGCTTTGAGTGTCCTCTCTATATCTCCTCCTTGTGCACCAATACCTGGGACAAGAAAAAACATAGTTGGAGCGATAGCTCGTACTTCTTCCAATTGCGCTGGAGCAGTAGCTCCTACGACGAGTAAACAATTTTTGTATTCTTCATGCCATGTTTGTACAGCTTTAGCAACATGCATGTACAGTGGTTTGCCTTGGACATCGAGTTCTTGAAAATCTTTTGCTCCTTCATTTGAGGTTCGACAAAGCACAATAACACCTCTGTCTTTTCTTTCAAAAAATGGCTTCATACTATCGAGTCCCATGTAGGGATTCACTGTGACTGCATCCGCTTCTAACACATCAAAGACTTCATGAGCATAGTATCCAGCAGTATTGCCTATGTCCGAGCGCTTCGCATCCAAAATAACTGGAATATGTTCATACGTATCTTTAATATAGGTAATGGTTTGCATGAGGGTATTTATTCCATGTTCGCCGTATGCACTATAAAAGGCGATATTAATTTTATAACTACAGACTAATTCTGAGGTAGCATCTACAATTGCTTTATTAAATAAATAAAGAGCATCAGGTTCAGGTTGGAGAAAGGAGGGGATTTTTTGTATATCACTGTCTAATCCTACACAAAGTAAAGAATTATGGTGTGCGATGGTTTCTTCCAGTTGCTCTAAAAATGTCATGCCCTCATTGTAATGCATGAAGTAGCTTTTCGACAAGTAGGTGGAGATGTCTTTTAAGGACTCTGTATTAAGGGGGGCCGCATATATATGAGTTTCATATCTTTTTGTATGCCCCCGTCGGGAGTCTCACATACTGTTACTTCGGCGATTGAGCGGATAGGAGAGTTAGTATCTTCTGGAGTAGGTATCGCAAATG
>JAGOUP010000049.1 GCA_018061205.1 Candidatus Levyibacteriota bacterium
ATCCATAGGTAACGCATTTCCCAACGTTATTTCAACATCTTTCCCAGCAACGATTTTAGCATCTATTTCGATCCCAACGGGCGCTAAAATATACCGTTTTTCTCAGTCAGTATAATGAACTAATGCGATATCTACTGTTCGATTTGGATCGTATTCAATAGCAACAACTTTACCAACGACCCCTATTTTATCACGTTTGAAGTCAATTGTGCGATAGAATCGCTTTTGCTGCCCACCTTGATGTCTGACTACTACTTTTCCTGATGAATCTCTTCCAGAATGTTTTTTCTTAATATTTTTTAACTTTTTCATATTATTTTTGCTCTCCTATTTCAAACGCAGCGATTTTTTGTCCTGCTTTTAGCCTCACAATTGCTTTTTTCCATGCAGATTTTGTTTTTTCGATACGTCGGGCGCCTGATCGTCGTGATCGTCCTTTTACAATACTCGTTGCAACACCAATAACATCTACTTTAAAGGTGTTTCCAATAACGTATTTGATTGCATTTTTCCCCATGGTTTTATCCATTTTAAAGGTAAATTTACCGTTTTGTGCATCTGCAATGGATTTTTCAGTAATAATTGGTGTCAGTGTTATCATAGTTATTTTTTAATATCCTCAATTGCTTCCTGCATAAAAAGCAATGTCTTCGTTTTTAATACTTCATAGGTATTCAATTGGTTGACTGTCATCAATGTCACTCCGGCAATATTTCGTGCAGATCGAAAAACAGCGGTCATCGCTTCAGCCTTTTCCGGCAATACGACCATCACTTGATTCTTTTTTTCAGCCATGCCGAGTGTTTTCATAACAGCGAGCATTGCCTTTGTTTTTGCTTCAACTGAAGCCATTCCTTTTACGATTTTGATAGCCCCATCTGCTTTTTTACTACTGAGCGCTGAAAAAAGTGCAAGGCGTCTCATTTTTTTCGGAAAAGACAGCGTAAAGTCATGTGGGCGAGGACCATGAGCAACACCACCACCAACAAATAGTGGAGCTCGAATACCACCATGTCGTGCTCGACCTGTTCCTTTTTGCTGATAAATCTTTCTCGTTGATCCCTGTACTTCACCTCGTGTTTTTGATTTTGCTGTTCCTGTTCTTTGATTTGCCAAATACACTCTCACTGCTTGTGCCATAAGCGGTTTGTTGATCTTTACTCCAAATACCTCAGCTGGCAAAGTCATCGTTGTTTTTCCACCCTTTACATCAAACACATCAATACTCATTGTGGCTTCTTTTTTTGTTGTTTTCATAGGAATTTTAGCTTCAACAATATCCTTTTTTACTGTTTTCTTTGCTACAACTTCTTTTTTTGTATTTGTTTCTAATTTCTTATTTGGCATTTTCTGTCTCCTCCTTTTTTTCTTCTACTGTCACAACTTCTTCTACCGTGACTTCTTTTGGTTCTATTTTGGGTTCATCCAACAGTGGTACGAATTTTTTATCTTCTCCTGTTTTTTTGATATAAATCAGATTATCTCTTCCGCCTGGAACAAGACCTTTTATCCAAATTGATTCATCAAGGACTGCGACAATCGATAAGTTACGAACAGTTACTCTCTCATGTCCCATACGTCCTGCCATCTTTTTCCCTTTGTATACGCGTCCTGGGGTGGTTGTTTGACCGATTGATCCAGGTGCTCTTTCTCTATCTGATTGACCGTGTGTTCGAGGTCCACCTTTAAATCCCCAACGCTTCACTCCTCCTGCATATCCTTTTCCTTTTGAGATACCGATGACATCAACCATATCTCCTGCTTTAAAAACATCTGCTGCTTTCATCACATCGCCAACTGTTGGCATATCTGACGTATCGGTAAATCGGACTTCACGCAAAAATTGAGGGGCACTTTTGACGTTTGCCCCTTTTGTATGCCCCATGAGTTGTTTGGTTGGATGCTTTTTTGTTCCTAGTCCAATTTGGACAGCATCGTAGCCATCTTTGGCTGTAGTCTTGAGTGAGATGACCGGATTGCTAGAGAGCGTAATCTCAGTTACAGGAATTCTCGTCCCATCAGAGAGGAACTTTTGTGTTTGCATTTTCTTTTGTCCAATAAGTGCATGTATCATATGATTTCAGTTTCGTATTACTCTGTTTAGAAAAAACATTCATAAACAAAAAATGGTCGCCTAACGCGACCACATCTACCCTTTTTGGGTAATCCAGACAATGTCTGAACAAATCTGAGAAGCTTAGAGACCTAACTACCTTCTATTTTTTCCATTATATACTATTTCCGCCTCAAAAACAACTGATTACATTTTAATTTCGATGTCAACGCCAGCGGGTAATTCTAAATGTGTCAAACTATCAATTGTTTTATCTGTTGGAGAGACAATATCAATGAGTCGTTTGTGAACTCTAATCTCAAAATGGTCCCGATGATCTTTCTCAATAAATGGTGATTTATTGATTGCGTATACTGATCTATCAGTAGGCAAAGGGATTGGTCCCACGATCTTAGCACCCGTTCTAATAGCGGTATCTAAAATTTGCTGACAACAAGAGTCTATGACTCTTGCATCGTAACTTTTTAAACGTACTCGAATTCTTCCTTTAGGCATACTTTTAATGAACTACTACAGGGCAACTTTGTGGGCAAAAAAAATGGCCTTTCGGCCATAGTATACTCCAATTGGAGCCGTTATGCAATAATCTTTGTGATTACGCCTGCTCCAACTGTTTTTCCACCTTCTCGAATAGCAAATCTGAGTCCTTCTTCCATAGCGACAGGTACAATCAATTTTACGTGCATTTTTGTGTTATCTCCAGGCATAACCATTTCAACGCCCTTTGGAAGATCTACTTGTGCTGTTACATCAGTGGTTCTGATATAAAATTGTGGTCTGTACCCTGTGAAGAATGGTGTATGACGACCGCCTTCTTCTTTGGTTAAAATATATGCTTCAGCTTCAAATTCTTTATGTGGTGTAATACTTCCTGGCTTTGCAATAACTTGTCCTCTTTCAATATCAGCTTTTTCAATACCTCTGAGTAAAAGACCTACATTGTCTCCAGCTTGACCTTCATCAAGCATTTTTCGAAACATTTCAACTCCGGTAACAACTGATGGCTTTGTTGCTCGAATACCGATGATTTCAACAGCTTCGTTTACTTTTACTCTTCCTCTTTCAATACGTCCGGTAACAACTGTTCCTCGTCCTTTGATTGAGAAAACGTCTTCAACAGGCATAAGGAATGGTTTGTCAAGATCTCGAACTGGGGTAGGGATATAGGTATCAACTGCATCCATGAGCTCTTCAATCTTTTTCTCATATGCTGCATCACCTTCTAATGCTTTGAGTGATGAACCACGAATAATAGGCACTTCATCGCCTGGATATTGTTGTTTTGTCAAAAGCTCTCGAACTTCCATTTCAACTAAATCCAAAAGTTCTTCATCTTGAACCATATCGCATTTATTCAAGTACACAACGATAGCTGGCACACCAACTTGTCGTGCAAGTAAAATATGTTCTCTTGTTTGTGGCATAGGCCCGTCTGGAGCTGAAACAACCAAAATTGCACCATCCATTTGTGCAGCACCAGTGATCATGTTTTTGATGTAATCAGCATGACCTGGAGCGTCAATGTGTGCATAATGTCGTGCATCTGTTTCGTATTCGATGTGGGAAATATTGATGGTAACGCCTCGTGCTTTTTCTTCTGGTGCATTATCAATATCCTCATATTTCATTGCCTTGGACTTTCCTTTTTTAGAAAGCACGGTAGCAATAGCGGCTGTCGTGGTGGTCTTTCCATGATCAACGTGACCAATGGTTCCAATGTTTACGTGTGGTTTTGTTCTATCAAATTTGTCTGCCATAGTGTTTTAAAAATAAAAACCCCTGTTGGGTTTGTGAGAATAAGTATATGATATTTTTTATGCCTCGTCAAGTAGGTAATTTTCTTTTATACAAGATACTCTTGACCTCAAATAATAGTATCAAACCTTTTTTCCTTGTGCAATATGAAAACATTGGTATACTAAAGGTGTGAAAATCATTCAAACAAAATCAAAATCTAAACCAATAAAAGAATTCAGTAAAAAAGTATGGATAGATGCAAACATTGAGCATTATGGAAAGGATATTCTCTTTGATGACCATGATATTACAAAAACCAAGGAACAGGAATAGGAACCCAACTCATGAAACGGATAGAAAAAGTAGTTTTAGAAGAAAATTGTCATAAAATTTATTTAGAAACTGGTCAGGGTTGGAAAGCAGAAAAATTTTATACAGCACTTGGTTTTGAAAAAACAGCAGCATTAAAAAATCACTACCATAAAAAGGATTTTGTGATTTATACAAAATACCTTAATAAAATTCCGGCAAAACCTGAAGAATAATTTATTTCTTTGTAGATTTGCGAGGAGAACTATTCGATTTTTTATCTGTCACAAATAAATATACTAAAAACCCTACTGCAATAATTTGAGATATAGTTGCAATGGTTCCTAAAATTCCTGATTGTTGTAATTCTAAAAGTGTCATATCATTTTATATGTTTTGATTTACGTGATAATAAAAGCAGGATACTTATACCAATAACTAAGAGAGAACCCACTATTGTTGTCAGATTTGCTCCCATATCCCATCCACTTATCATACTTACTCCTTTCGTAATAACAATGCTGCTGTTAAATACATCCCTATATTAACAAGATACTTTATCGTCGTCAACGTATCGAAATCTGAAGATAACTTCGGAACAACGAATAACCCGATAAAAAAGGCTAAAGCAATGTCTTTCAGAAAATCCGACAATGTGTTTTTTTGATTTTTATTTAATCTCCAAATCATACTGCCTTTATAGCATAGCTTTGGTATAATGTCGATATGAAAATAGCTATTTTAGGCGGAAGTTTTGATCCGCCGCATGTCGGGCATCTTCTGGTCGCACAGCAAATAAAACGGCTGCTCAATATAGACCAGGTG
This sequence comes from Candidatus Levyibacteriota bacterium, assembly GCA_018061205.1. GTDB lineage: Bacteria > Patescibacteriota > Microgenomatia > Levybacterales > UBA12049 > JAGOUP01. The sequence goes on from JAGOUP010000049.1 coordinate 4,946, forward strand.
TGGCTCATGCCGACATACTCGCATCCATTCAATAAATCCCTCTCCACATCAGCACACCGGCTGGCTATGGTAAAACTTTTGGAAGATGACACGATAAAAGCATCTTCTTTTGAAATACAAAAAAAGGGCGTGAGCTATACCATAGATACGCTCAAGGCACTCACCAAGGAACATCCC
>JAGOUP010000050.1 GCA_018061205.1 Candidatus Levyibacteriota bacterium
ATCAATGGTCAATCGCAATACATCATCAGACAAAGTTTTTTGCTCGAATCCATGAACCAGTAGCCACAGTCGTTGCAGCTTCTGAAACATTGGTAAATACATCTTCAGTGTCTGATGATGTATTGCGATTGACCATTGATGAATTGGATCTCCCAACACGAATCTACAATTCACTCAGAAATGGTGGTATTGAAACGCTCGGTCAGTTGTTGGCAACACCAAAAAAAGAACTTATGACCATGCGAAACATGGGTGGCAAGTCAATCACAATTGTTGAAGAGAAACTCAAGGAAAAAGGCGTATCTCTCACCATCTAAGGTTTTATATCAGTTTTCAGTTGTCAGTTTTCAACGTATACGAAAAAACAGAAAGCTGGTAACTGATTTTTTTGTATATATGAGAAAAAGTATTTTTGGTAGAAAATTTAAACGAGACAGTAATGAAAGAAAAGCACTCTTTAAAAGTTTGATGTCAGAGTTGGTTTTGCATGGTCGCATCAAAACAACAGAGCAAAAGGCAAAAGCTATTAGAGCTAGTGCTGAAAAATTGATCAAAAAAGCACAAAAGAACGGAAATTTAGCTCGAAAATTATTGTCAATGGAATTGATCCCAGCAGCAATGGAAAAAGTGATTACTGATATTGCACCAAAATTTGCATCACGCAGTGGAGGATATACACGAATGGTCAAATTGGGCAGACGATTCAATGATGATGCATCTATGGTGGTTATGGAATGGGTAGAAGGAGTAGGACAAATTGTCAAAGGAGAGAAAGTCGCAAAAGAGAAAAAGACAACAAAATCAACTATCGTTGAAGGAGAGATCGTGACAGAAAAGGTGAAAAAAACAGTTACCAAGAAAGCCCGTTCGGCAAGCTCAGGGCAAGCAGTAGCAAAAAAGGCAAAATAATATGAAAACAGTCTCAACAAAAGCATCAGAAATAAAAAGAGAAAAACACGTGATTGATGTCAAAGGAAAAGTACTCGGAAGAGTGAGTACTGAGATCGCACAACTTTTGATGGGAAAAGCAAAGCCATACTTTGTTCGAAATTTAGATTTGGGAGATTTTGTGACTGTTATCAATGCAAAAGAAGTCAGTTTGAGTGGAAAAAAAGAAACCGACAAGAAATATTATCGGTATTCAGGCTACCCAGGAGGATTGACGATTGAAACAGCAGACAAGCTCAGAATCCGAAAACCAACCGATCTCGTGCGTCATGCAGTAAAAGGGATGTTGCCACAGAACAAATTACGAGATACAATGCTGAAACGACTTGTGATTTATGCAGGAGAAGAGAAATAATATGGTTACAAAAAAAACATCAGAAGAAGCAACGGAAGTGAGAACACCGTATAACAAAAAAAGTAAACGAAGTTACACGGGTGCTGTTGGACGACGACGAGAAGCAGTAGCTCGAGTGAGACTGCATACGAGTGTTATTAGTTGGGAAGGTATTGACGTAAAACCTGGAGAAGTCTATGTGAATCACAAGCTTATTGGTGAGTATTTCAAAGATACCAATGCTAAGGCGGCCTTTGAAGAGATTTTAAAAAGTTCAAATGTAGCAACCAAATATGGATTCACCATTAAAGTTTCCGGTGGTGGTACAAAAGGACAACTCAATGCAGTACTGCATGGTATTGCGAATGCGATGGTAGCTCTCGATGAAAAGCATCGCCCAGTACTGAAGAAAAAAGGACTGATGACCAGAGATTCACGTGTTCGACAACGACGAAAAGTAGGCATGGGTGGAAAATCCCGAAGAAAGAGACAATCTCCAAAGCGATAACGCTTACAAATTCTTCATTTCCTGATCTATTTGCACAAAATCGCTATCTTCGTCTTGCGCATTTGTGTTATCAAGTTCATTTTGCATGTCTGAAAAATCTTTCTGATTTTCAAGTGTCGTATTTTTGACAACAGTTGGTGGGATTGTTGTCTTTTTTTGTGAGGTGATCAAAAGATACGTCCCGCCCAAGAAAATAATACCCAAGACAAAAAGTACCAGAAAGAGTTTGGTAAATTGTGACTTCTCAGCGACTTTTTTTTCAGGCTGGACTGGTACATCTGGTTGTATAGAGGTTATTTCATTTTCCATTTTCAGTTCCTCCAACAACTACCTTTGCTGCTTCTATTGCAGTACGGACGCTTTCTCGTGCTGTTTGTATATCTTCTTGGACTGTTTTTAAATCGGTTTTTAGTGTATTCTTGCTTGTTTCTATATCTGTTTTTACTGCTGTTTCAGAGTTAATAGTTATCGTATATTCTTTATTTTTTTGTGTTTCTATAGAATTTTTTGCAGCTTGTATCGTAGAAGTTGCTTTTTCCAGAGCACTTCTTGCAGCTGATGTATCTTTGCCACTGTTTTCAGTCTCTGCCACTTTCTGCTCCAATCGTTTTATGATTGCTTCGAGTACTTCTATTTGTTTGGAGAATGCAGCAGTTCTATTGGTATTGATGGTTCCCAAAATAGTACTGATACGATTGACTCGTTCTGCTTTGACGGTATCTTTAAATGTTTTGAGCCTTGTTTTAAATACCTCTTTTTTATTTTGGATTATTTCGCGTTTTTCCTCCATACGTTCTTTGATGATTCTTTGTTGCGTGGTCGGCTCCTGCGCAGACAAAAGAGATGGTGTGAAAAAAAAGAGGGAAAAGATGATACAAAAAAGGGCAGTTCTCATAGACACACTTTATCAAATATAGTATAAAAGTGTCAAATGATGATTATTTGGTGAGTGGAGGGGTGATGGAGAGTGGTGTATAGGAAAATGTGGCTTCAGTTGTTGTTTTATCAGCGGCAGTATTGAGGAATTTCCTCAGCAGGTAGTCTTGGTTATCAAAAAAGACATATTCTGTTGCCTTTCCCATGGATGGTGTTGTTACTTGATACTTCAGACAACTTAACGATGCACAATTTTCTGTACCGATATACGTATATGTCGTATTTGCATCAGTTTTTTTGACTTGGTTGAGTGCTTTCTCTCTAAAATTTGAAAACATGGCAGCATTGAGCGAATTTTGTTCCTGCCATACACCACTACTCAAATTTTTCATATACAGAGTATTGCCGATCATGACAACTTCATTGTTGGTTTTGTCATTTTTTGCAGAGGTGATATGGAGATTATTTTTTGCATCTGTTTGGAAAACAACATGATCTGTTTGGGGTGGTTTATTTGGTTTTGTTATGGTGATTGTTGTTGTTATCGGACCACTATAGACTGCGTTTTTTGTGTTGAGTTTGGAGAGAAAATCACATACAGGTTTATCATACTGACAGTCTGATTTTTTGACCGTGTCTATTTTTTGCGGGGTGATATTGGATTTCATCAGGAAAATACCTGTGGCAATAACGATGATCAAAACCATACAAACCAAGAGTATAAAAGCCACTGGCTTTTGTTTTTTTTGAGGGGCAGCATCCATACACTCATCGTAGAAGAATTATGCTACTTTGTCAAACAATTTCTGGTAAAATAGGACTATGTTTACAGGCATTATTACCCACCTTGGAAAAATTGTAGAAAAAAGTGATACCAGACTCGTTATCGAACCACAAAAAGGATTACTCGAAAAATTTGAAAAAGGGTTGAGTGTTGCTATTGATGGCATTTGTTTGACTGTTGTTGCGTTTGATGATCAGACATTCTCCATAGACTTTATGCCGGAAACTGCCAAAAAAACAAATATTGAGCAATTAAAAATTGGGAGTATGGTGAACCTCGAACTTCCTGCAACTGGTGCTACGTTTTTATCAGGACATGTTGTCCAAGGACATGTCGATGGAGTAGGGACTATTGAGAGCATAGCAAAAGAGGGGAACAGCTATCTGTTCGTTTTTCATCTTCCACAAAACCTCACAAAATATATTGTTGAGAAAGGGAGTATTTCCGTGAATGGTATTTCTTTAACTGTTATCGATAGTACTGAGGATGCCTTCTCCGTTGGTATCATCCCACACACATGGGATCACACGATGCTCCATACGGCAAAAGAGGGAGACAAAATAAATATCGAAGTCGACGTCCTCGCCAAATACATCGAAAAACTCCTGAGGAAAAATCCCTAATTCGTAATTCGTAATTTCCAATTCGTAATTAAAGTTTATACGTTTCCCCCAGCTTTGGTATCACGACTTCTTTTCCCTGTATTTTTTGCGCAAAGACAGCTCGCTGTTGGGTATCGCCATGAATCAAAAATACTTTCTTCACTCCTTGGATGTGTTCGAGCCAGGTGACCAGCTTTTTTTGATCTGCATGAGAACTCATGGATGCTACCTCTCCGATATGTGCGCTCACTTTGATGGACTTTCTATTGATATTCACATGTCGAGCTCCTTCCAAAATTTCTCTTCCCAGTGTTTCTTCTGCCTGGTAGCCGACAAAGAGCAACCGAGTTGATGATGATGAGAGATAGTTTGCAGCATGATGGAGTATCCGCCCTCCTGACATCATGCCTGAGCCTGCGATGATGACTTTGGGTTCATGGGCAGCGATGATTTCTTTGCTGTCCTTTGCTTCTGGTGTTATGACGAGTCCTTCAAAATCGAACGGATCACTTTTGTGTTGTCTGAGTTCTTCGTTGTAAAATTGTTTGAATGCTTTGAATATTTCTGTTGCTCTGATGGCCATAGGACTATCCATAAAAACAGGAGTATCTTCTTTTATTTTTCCATCACGCTTCAGATGGTGGATACGATGCAAAATTTCTTGTGTTCGCTCGATGGAGAATGCAGGAATCAGCAGCACGCCTCCTTTTTGTTCTATGGTATTGATTTCTTTTTGGATGATTGCACTGACATCTTCTAGAGGGTGATCTTTATCACCATAGGTTGTTTCCATCACCACAAAATCCGCTTTTTCGATAAATGTTGTTGGTCTGACTATATCTTCTGGTGTATTGCCGAGATCGCCACTAAAAACTATTGTTGTTCCTTTACTTGCCCCGCGAAGCCTTGGCGAAGTGGGGTCAAAGATTTCGATACTGGATGAGCCGAGGATATGACCGGCGTCACGAAATGTTACTTTGATGTTATCAATTTTGATTTCTGTATCATATTCTACGATCTCTATCATTTCCATGACTTTCTCTACTTCTTCGAC
>JAGOUP010000051.1 GCA_018061205.1 Candidatus Levyibacteriota bacterium
TTGGAAAGGTATCTATCATTTTTTTTGTGAGTGGTTTGCTTTCCCAAAATACAATCTCTCGCAGATGGGCATTCTTTTGGAGACTCTCTATAATAGCTTGCATTTCTTTTGAAGGTTTTCTTTTTGAGAAAAAATTTTCAAATGCTATCGCTTTTTCATCAGCAAAAAGCATATCTGATTGGAGGGTTTGGACAACTTCCTCGCTGCTGACTTTCTCTCCATCCAATATGGTCGTGTCTTTTTTTTGAAGCTGCTTGTAATATTTGCGGGAGGAAGCAATATCATCTCCGTGAATAAGCGTAATCATACTATATCGGCATTTGTAAAAACCATTTGAGTGCAATTTTTGCTGATGGAGGAATAGTAAAATCTATATCTGCCTTCTTGTCTTCAAATGTTTTTTCTTTTATTTCTTTTTCTGGCATTTTCCGACCCAACACACTCGGAGCTAGTTGTGGTTTTCCTTTTACTTTTGGTAGTTTGTTCATAACGTTGTATTGCTCACTATACGAATTATCATCTTTTATAAAAGAGAACATATGAAATGGACTTCCTGCTTTGAGTAAAAATGGTGTCACTGCTACGACATTTGCATCCGACCAAACTGAGGTAAATGCAGTATGCATATAGTCGGATATGACGGCTGGAGAAACTCTCTCTGTTGACCAGCCTGTTTCTGTGATAAAAATAGGGAGATTTTTTCCACCGAGTGATTGAATCAGTTGGAGTTCATGTCGAAATGATGCAATACTCATCGTATCGAGTTTGGTTGGTGGTTGTGCAAATGCGGGATTTGGATACGAATGACTGCTCCATCCATCAATTTGCAAAAAAATACCAGGAACTGCTGCATGCATAGCTCGCATATAATCATAGGGATTCATCGATTCATTGGTATTGGCGGAAGCATTGTCAAAACCACCAGCAATCATAAAAAAGTCCTGGGATTTTGATTTAAAAACAGTAACTGCATAGCTAACGAGTTTTGCATATTCGTCTGGTCGAACTTCTCCTCCCCATTCATCAGCCCTGTTTGTTTCATTGAAGATAGCAATAAATCTATTTTGGGTAGGCCATTGTAAGGAGTTGAGAAAATTTGCAAAATCGAGAACATCTGCTTCTTGCGGTTTTCTCCATACTTTTGTATTGAAGTAGTCACCCTCCGTTGCAATACGAATAATCGGGATGATTTTTAATCGTTTGGCATCATCCATAAATTTTTGCCATTTTACTAAATCTTTATCTCCTGATTGAATCGGGATAATAACATATCCCCATTCCCCGCCATTGCTATTGACTAACTTTGCACTTTCTTCGAGTTCTGCAGGAAAGAGAATATGAATACCCACTTTGTTATTTGGTGCGTCCAATGGATTCACAACAGCATACGCTTTTGACGGAAAAAGGAAAAAAGAGAGAAAAAAAGCAAAGAGTAGTGTGGTCAGTGTTTTCATAGTATTATTATACTATATATAGGTCGTTTAAAGTATCTCAATCTTTGAAGCCAAGAATGGCAAGACCTGCGTGTAGGGCTGCACACATCGCGTTCTTTTTTTCAGAATTAGTCTCGTTTTGTGCGTTTTTTGTTAATGAAAGCAGTGCATTCAATGCATTTGGGGTATCTAAATCATCTTCCATATGGCGTAAAAAATGCTGAAGGTACTCATTGTTGGTATCTGTATCCTCATGAATATGACCTGCTTTCTCAATAGTTTGGATATGTTGCAGTTTTTTCTCAATTTCTCCCAGTTCTTCTTCTCGAAATTCCCATGGGTCTCGGTAATGGTGAGAAAGAAGTGTCCAACGGATCACAAAGGGGTTATACTTTTTCAACAGATCTGCTACAAGAACAAGATTGCCGAGTGATTTTGACATCTTCTCCCCTTGGTACAACACCATGGCAGTATGCATCCATGTCTTTACATATGGTTTTTTGTCGGTATAGCTCTCGGATTGGGCTATTTCACTCTCATGATGAGGGAAAATCAAATCACGGCCGCCACCATGAATATCTATTTGTTCACCCAAATAGTCATGGATCATAGCAGAACATTCTATATGCCAACCTGGTCTTCCATATCCCCAAGGGCTTTTCCAATATGGTTTTTCGGAAGCCGCAAGCCATAAAACAAAATCCAAAGGATTTTTTTTCTTTGGATCATCGGGATTGTTGCCTCGTTCTTTGGAGATAGTCAGCATTTGTTCTTTACTAAAATGACAGAGCTCTCCGTAGGAAGTATCACGACTGATATCAAAATACACATTTCCTTCTCTTTCATACGCTATTCCTTTTTCGATAAGGGATTTGTTAATCTCAATAATTTTTGGTATCGCGCTTGATGCTTTAATATAATAGGTTGGTTCTAAGACATGGAGTTCTTTCATTTGTTTTTTGAAGTGATCAATCCACATGTCTGCTACTTCTTCCCATGTCTTTCCTGATTCTTTGGCTTGTTTTATGACGTCGTCACCATCATTGATATCTGTTGCATTTTGTAAGTATTTGATATTCAGCCCTTTAAATCTAAGAAAACGAGTGAGTGTATCAAAGACAACATAGGTAAATGCGTGTCCTAAATGTGTGGCATTATTGGGAGTAATACCACAGACATACATCGTCACTTCATCTTTCTTTTTTGGTATAAAAACTTCTTTTTGTCGTGTTAAAGAGTTATACAACTTCATTAAGGAAAGTATACTCCTGTTATGGTAAGATGTAAATAAGTTGCACATGTCATCCTGAACTTGTTTCAGGATCTCGCTTCGCTCGAGATGCTGAAATAAATTCAGCATGACAAAGAGAGTATATGAACAATATTATTTTTACTCAAACAGGTGTTGATGATTTAAAAAAAGAACAAGGGTTACTCAAAGTGCAAAGAAAAGAAGCTGTTTTGGATTTAAAAAAGGCGAGAGATATGGGTGATCTGAGTGAGAACGGGTATTATAAAGCGGCAAAATTTAAACTCATTAGTATTGATCGACGAATACGTTTGGTTGATCATCTCCTCAAAAGTGCTATTATTCCAGCCGTTGTTAAAAAAGAAACGATTGATATTGGTTGTACGGTGACATTGGATGATGGAGAAAAAAAGACAAACTATTTACTGGTTGGTGGGTATGAATCAGATCCGAAGCTTGGAAAATTATCTGTTATCTCGCCTATTGGAAGAGCAATTGTTGGTAAAAAACGAAAAGATGTTATAGAAATAGAGAGTCCATCGGGGAAAAGAATATTTACCATTGTCGATTTTGTGTATTAATCATTTTATATAGTTATGTAAAAAATCGAGAAATACAGTGTGGTACTTATAAAAAATAAAGGCATTGGTAAACAGCAGCAATGGAAAAATAACTGATTTTTCCAAAAATCCGCCTGTTTTCATGCGAAGAGCGCGAAAAGGAGGAATTCCAAAATGAATAGGGATGGGAAAAAGCCACGGAACACCGTCTCGGGTAAAACTGTCCATAATCAGATGCGATATATACCCAATCATAAATGCCCACCAAACGATCGTGCCATCAACAATGAGAAAACTGCTGGTTACTTCTAAGATAAATTTTGCTACAAAGCCAAAAAGAAATACACCTAACAGAGAATGAGAAATAAATCTGTGTCCTCCCAGTAGTGGTGCTATCATCCTACTGATAACCGATCCTCCTCTGATTCTTCCCCAGAGCTCTCCTGTTGGTTGATCTATATCAGGAGTTAATCCTCCAATCATATTTGCCCCAAAAGCAACGAACGCTGTCCCCAGTGTTATGTGGGGGAGAGGATTCGTAATGAATAAAATGTTCAGAGCTGTAAATGCAGCTAAGTCATGTGTTCTTCCTGTCATATTGTAATATTCAAATGTATTTTTCGACGAATTTTAAGTGCGATATACACGGCAAATACTCCAATAATAACCGTGGTAAGAATTTTGGGTACATCCGTAATATAGGTGAGGAATACTACCCAATTACTTCCTAAGAAAAATCCTAATGAAAGGTAAAAAGAAGTCCAGAGTACTTCAGATACGAGTATCAAGAGTAAAAATCGCTTTATTGGATATTTTCCCATACCTGCTACGACATTGACCGGTACTTCGATCGGTGTTAAGACACAGTGCGTGAGAAAAATACACCATGCGCCCCAACTTTGTAAAAATTCATCGACCGATTTGATTCGTTTTGGTGTAAAGCCGAGTTTGTAGGCTTTTTTGTTGTGAACTAAAAAAGTAAATTTTCGGCCAATAACATACCCCATCATGTTTCCTACAATATTCGTGAGACTAATTATCGTAATAAGCCCGATCAGGTTTACTTGTCCGGTTGTTGCGACTGCGCCCAATGCAAGAAGTATGCCGGTAGCAGGGATAGGAAGACCAATGTAGCCAATCAGAAGGATCATGATCAACACAGGATAGCCATACACAACGATGAGAGACAAAAGTGAAGTGAGAGATGAACTCAGTGTCGTAGCGGCAAAAAATTCTGGATTTTTTATGCCAAAAGCAAATTGTGAAATATATATGCCGGCCCAGATAAGAAAAATGAATCCGATGAATAATAGACCGTAGGATAAATGATGGTCGTGGATATAGTGGTCAATTTTCTCTTCAGTTTGCTTCATAGAACAATTATACATAAGAAAAAGCAATATGTATTTCCTTTTTAAGCATTCTTTCAGTTTTGTTGTGTAATCTACTCTTTATGAAAGGAGGTGATTTCTTTGAAAAGTAAAATACTCGTTGCTGCCATTGTATTTACCACAGTGAGTGCATTGTCTTTTGGTGCTCTCAGTGCATCTGCAAATTTTTGGGCAGGTGATACAGACATGACAAAAACATTCGCACAAAAACTCGGTGTGAGTGAAGACAAAGTGAAAGAAGCAATGACTTCTATGAGAACAGAGCATCAAGCAGAAATGAAAGCTGATCTTGCATCTAAGC
>JAGOUP010000052.1 GCA_018061205.1 Candidatus Levyibacteriota bacterium
AGAGATGGTAGCACCTATACTGCATCCAAAAGAGCTGTGGAAAGAAACCAATAGAACCAGTACCGTGGGTTTTGAACTCATGAGTATCAAAGATCGAAATGAAGGAGAGTTCGTGTTAGGTGGTACTGCTGAAGAAATGCTGGTGGATTTAGTCAGAAAGTTCCAAGTGAGTTATAAGGATTTGCCATTCAATTTATATCAATTTTCAACCAAATTTAGAGATGAAATGCGAGCTCGTGGAGGATTACTCCGGTTGAGAGAATTTGTCATGAAGGACGCGTATTCATTTGATGTGTCCGAAGAAGCATTTAAAAAAGAATATGTAAAAATGCGGGATACCTACAAACGAATTTATGATCGCATAGGTTTGGAAACATTGGTAGTTGAATCAGATAACGGCTATATAGGAGGAGAATATTGTCATGAGTTTGTGGTCGAGTCTGAAGCAGGAGAAACCAAATTTTTGATGACAGAAGACGGCAGTTATGCCGCACATGAAGATGTTGCTGTATTTAAGCCAGATGCAAAAAATGTCGATGAGGACATGCTTCCTTTGGAAGAGGTCGAGGCTGTTCGGGGAACGACCATGGAAGACGGAGTTGCTTTACATGAAAAACCGTTATGGCAGCAAATAAAAGACGTGCTTTTTGTTGATGACCGAGGTCGATTCATTTTGGCGATTATCAGAGGTGATTATGATGTCAATGAAGTAAAACTCATGCATATGGTGAAGGCATATACTCTTCGTCATGCCAACGAAGAAGAAATCAGTGAAAAAATGCATAGCGTTCCAGGGTTTATTTCTCCAATTGGTATCAAAGATAATTTGGCAAAGGATGTTGTGTTACTTATTGTTGCAGATACATCATTGCGGACAATAAAAAATGCCTATGGGGGAACAAATAAAAAAAATAAAGATTTTTTTAATATGAATATTGATAGAGACTATACAGTTGATGTTGAAGGTGATATTGCACTAGCCAGAGCAGGGTATGTTAATAAACAGGGAAAATCACTTGTTGCAAAACGGGGCATTGAAGTAGGAAATATTTTTCAGCTTGGTTTTCATTATTCATCCAAAATGACAGGTGCGACATTTCGAGATGCTGATGGAGAAGAACAGCCATATTATATGGGATGTTATGGTATTGGATTAGCACGGACATTGGCGACAGTTGTTGAAACATGTCATGACGAAAAGGGTATTATGTGGCCTGAATCAGTTACTCCATATCGAGTACATCTTGTGGGGTTGCATGACAAAGCGGAAGAAGTATATAAAAAATTACAAGAAAATGGCATTGACGTACTATTTGATGATCGGGATGTTTCAGCAGGAGCTAAATTTGCTGATGCTGATTTACTCGGTATTCCTGTTCGTTTGGTTGTTTCCAATAAGACAGGAGAGCAAATCGAATATAAAAAAAGAAATGAAAAAGAAGTAAAACTGCTCAGTTTCAATGAAGTATTAGAAAATTTACGGTAAAAACGGAATTTCTACCCCAAATAGTTTCATACAAAAGAGGGTATACACGATAAAGAAAACGACGCCCGCTATAATGAGCAGTGTTCCGGAAACTGCAGGTTTTTTTTCTTCATGTGGTGCGACAAATCCTGATGTGTTTCCTGCGGTGAATGCAGCAGCAACAGCAGGGTGTGTAGCCGCTTGAGGTGGAGTAGCAGCAGTATGCTGTGCTGGTTGTGTTTCATGCGCCGATTCTTTGGCGGACATAGGATCAAATTGCTCATGATGAGATATTACTGGTGTTGGCGCAGAAGGATGTGGAGTTACTATTTGAGGCGGTGCAGCAGTAACAGGAGGTGTAGATGGTGTGGGAAGTGATGTCCCCATGACACGATCGTAGGCCTCTTTGAGCTTGGGGTCCAGCGTTTGAGCAGATTTCGGATCCATACATCTATAGTACTTGCCTTTTTTGTTAGTTGTCAAGTATTACTAAACTAATTTGAAATTTTAAAATATTTAAATTTCATTTCAAATTTTAAATTGAAAATTAAAAATTACTTTTCCTTGTTGTTTATATAAATGCTATAATTACCGTGATGAAGATTGTTGTTACTCATACATCTCCTGACTTGGATGCGATTACGTCTGTATGGCTTATTCATAAATTTTTAGTGGGTTGGGAGCACGCAGCTGTTGAATTTGTTCCGGCAGGAGAGCGAAAAAATCCCCTTGAGAGCAAAGAACTAGCATTGATGACAGATCCCATTGAACGGGTTGGAGATGATGAGATTATTCATGTTGATACAGGTTTGGGTCCTTTAGATCATCACCAAACACAGGATGACACCGTGTGTGGTGCGAGCAGAACATGGGATTATGTTTCATCGTTTATACAGGGAGGAGAAAAGTGGGAAGAAAAAAAAGAAGCCGTATCACGAATGGTAAAAGTCGTTGTTGCGATAGATCATTTTAAAGAAGTGTTTTGGCCTGATGCGTCTGCTGATTATCATGAATTTTCTTTGTTTGGGGTATTAGAAGGACTGAAGTTACAAAAACCAAATCAAGATATGGTGTATGTTGATTTTATCAAAGAGTGTTTGGATGCGACATTGCATAATTTCGAAAATCGCATTTGGGCAGAACGGGAAATAAAAGAAAACGGAAAAGTATTTGAGACAAAATTTGGGAAAGGCATGGGATTTGAATCATTGAATGATACGGTATTAAAGCTTGCACAAAAAATGGGATATACCATTGTTGTTCGAAAAGATCCCAGAAAAGGGTATGTTCGTATCAAAGCCCGACCTGCTGAAGAAGGAAAAAATATTGATCTAACCCCTGTTTATGAAAAGCTCTCAGAAATGGATCCAGAAGCCACCTGGTTTTTACATGTTTCCAAAAAGATGCTCCTGAATGGCACGACGAAAAATCCCAAAATGAAAGCATCCAAATTATCACTGGATGAGATAGTGAAAGTCCTGGAAGAAATTTGAAATTTTAAATTTGAAATTTTCAATAAATGTTTAATCATTAAATTTTAAAATATTTAAATTTCATTTCAAATTTTAAATTGAAAATTAAAAATTATTATGGAATGCGTTTTTTGTAAAATTGCCAATGGTTCTATCCCAAAAGAATTTTTGTATCAAGATGCTGATTTGATGGTCTTTCCTGACATTCATCCAGCTCGTCCTGTACATATTTTGATTGTTCCCAAAAAGCATATTTCTGAATTTATGGCTGTTGAGGATCATGATTTATTCAAAAAAATAGGACACGTGATGCAGAAAATGATCAAAGAGCAAAATTTAGAGAAACGAGGACACAGGATTATCATCAATGGTGGGGGAGCACAAGAAGTCGACCATCTCCACGTCCACCTCATGGGTCCGATACAGCGTCCGTAACCCTATTTACTCTAAGACGGATTTGAGGTACAATATAACCTATAAATTCGAAATCCGAAGCACGAAATACGAAACAAATTCAAATATCAAAGCTGTTTCGAGATTCTTATTTCGATATTCGAATTTTTTCTAAGGGGGTGTTTTTATTATGGTTTTAGTAAAAAAGATGCCGGGAGACACAGATGATACGTTGATTCGTAAATTTTCACGTAAAGTGATTGATTCAGGGATCATTCCTGAAGCAAAACGAAGACAATTTCATTTGAAGCCTTCTTTGGCTCGAAAAATGAAAAAAGAAGAAGCACGCAGAGCTAAGAAAAACTATGGCTCGTATTAATGTTCTGCTTTTTGTTGAAAGCCGCTATAAAGTACAAAGAAAGCGTATTGTCGCAGCTATCACGAAATTTTTGACAGGTAATGGTATATCTAGCGATGTTGAAGTTTCTATTGCGATTGTTGGGGATAGAAAAATGCGTGCATTGAACAATACCTACCGTCATTTAGACAAAACCAGCAACGTGCTTTCTTTTCCTATTGCAGAAGGCGATACGATAGCTATGCCATCGGATACACTCAGACTTGGTGATGTTGTTATCTCATACCCTGAAGTAGTACGGGAATCAGCTGCCGAAAACTGGCTTGTTGATGATAGAATAGAAGAACTCGTTATTCACGGCGTCACACACTTGTTGGGAATACACCACGAGTAAAGAGTTTTGAGTTCATGGTTCAGAGTAGAACGTATTTACTATGAACTCAGAACAATGAACCCTGAACTAATTATATGGTTTTTTACCGCAAATATCGTCCGCAAACAATTGAAGAACTAGATAGTGAAGACGTGAAGAAAACACTACAGAGTATACTTACTACTGGTTCTATCCCACATGCATTTTTATTTACTGGTCCAAAGGGACTTGGAAAAACCTCCACCGCCCGTATCGTTGCAAAATATGTCAATTGTCAGGGGAAAGAGGAAAAAAATGTCAAGCCCTGTAACCAGTGTGAGTCTTGTCTTTCTATAACCAATGGAACAAATTTAGATGTTTTAGAAATTGATGGCGCTTCAAATCGTGGTATTGATGAAATGAGGGATTTACGGGAAAAAATTAGATTGCTTCCTGTTTCAGCGAACAAAAAAGTATACATCATTGATGAAGTACACATGTTAACGACAGAAGCATTCAATGCCTTATTAAAAACGCTTGAAGAACCTCCATTGCATGCGATGTTCATTCTTTGTACAACAGAGCCTCATAAAGTTCCCGCGACGATTCTTTCTCGGTGTTTTCATATCCAGTTCAAAAAAGCAACGACACCAGATTTAGTACATGCATTTGAAAGAATCATAAAAGCAGAAAATGTAGAGGCAGAACCAGAAGCATTGATACGTATTGCATCCTTTGCTGATGGCAGTTTTCGAGATGGAGTAAAAGTATTAGAAGAGATTGTTTTGTCAGCAAAAGGAAAAAAGGTTACGAGTGTTATGTTGGAAAGTTTATACCATACAAATAGCATTGATATCGATGTAAAAAATATG
>JAGOUP010000053.1 GCA_018061205.1 Candidatus Levyibacteriota bacterium
GTATTTATCGGGACATTCCATATGTGTATGATCAAAAAGATGGTAAGAAATACTGCACACAGGTTTCAGTAGATAAGGTCTTACAAGATGGAAACAATGTGACATATAAAGTGTACACGAATGGTTCATATGATCGCATTCAAATAGGTAATGCAGATAAAACTATTTCAGGAAAACATACTTACATGATTGCCTATTCAGTAACGGGAGTACTGCAAAATTTTGGTACATATGATGAGTTTTATTGGAATGTGACAGGTGATCAATGGGGAGTGGTTATGAATTCGGCTTCGGCCAGAGTCTCAGTTCCATCTACTATTTCACTTCTTGGAAAAACTGCATGTTATAAAGGCGTGGAAGGATCATTGATGAACTGTAGTGCAGT
The DNA here is from genome assembly GCA_018061205.1 of Candidatus Levyibacteriota bacterium. Classification (GTDB taxonomy): domain Bacteria; phylum Patescibacteriota; class Microgenomatia; order Levybacterales; family UBA12049; genus JAGOUP01. The sequence goes on from JAGOUP010000053.1 coordinate 386, forward strand.
AAAAATTGACGATCATATTGCTGATTTTTCGACCGGTCTTTTGGGATCTATGGAGGGTATGACCATCGCCGTTGCCTATCCAACTGGTATCGTTCCTCTTCTTACTGTTGAAAGACCAAAGACACTTTTTGAAAAACTCATGGAACCTGCTTCAATCAGTTTGTTTAGTATCGTCTTTTTCGGTGGAATATTTTGGGTAGTAAGTACCTGGTATAAACAGGGCAGAGATATTCGTATCCCAGGTTTTCATGAGACGATGGTTGTCGAATTTACGCCACCGGAAAATTTGCGTCCGGCAGAATTGGGTATTTTGATGGATGAGCGAGCAGATACGTTAGATGTCACAGCAACCATTATTGATCTTACTACACGGGGATATTTGACTATTACTGAAATCCCCAAAAAATGGCTATTTGGTAGTACTGATTACGAACTCAGTAGGACGGAAAAAGAAAGTAGCGGACTCTTATCATATGAAGATATGTTATTGCATCGTATTTTTGGTAGTGTTAAGAAAAAAAAGGTTTCTACATTAAAAAATGATTTTTACGATGATTTAGCAAAGGTAAAGGAAAATATGTATACGCATATGATGGAGAGAGGTGTTTTTGTTGATCATCCTGAAAAGACGAGGACGAAATATATGTTTATTGGAATTTTTTTCCTTGTTTTCGGTGTTGTACTGACTATTTTGGGAGGAGCAAATGAGTATGCGTTGCTCATCTCTTTTGATTGTGCATTGATTCCTGTTGGTATTACAACTGTTATTTTCTCAAGATCTATGTCCAGAAGAACTGCAAAAGGGAGAGAGTTATATAGAAGAGTAAAAGGGTATCGTGAATTTATCAATACTGCTGAAAAATATAGACAACGGTTTTTTGAAAAGAAAAATCTGTTTCAGGAGGTTTTACCATATGCGATTGTGTTTGGACTGACAGGTAAATTTGCTGATGCTATGAAAGAAATAGGCTTAAAAGCTCCAACCGTTGCAGGATATTATGGTATACATCCTTTCAATGCTCATACCTTTAGTAATGATGTTAACGCATTCTCCAACTCATTCTCTTCAGCGGCAGCATCAACCCCATCATCGAGTGGATCAGGTGGAGGAGGATCATCAGGGGGAGGTTTTGGCGGCGGCGGCGGCGGGAGTTGGTAGAAAATGATTCCCCCTGTCATCCTGAACTTGTTTCAGGATCTCTTATAGAAATTAAACTTAGATGCTGAAACAAGTTCAGCATGACAAAAACTAAACCGTATTTATTGCTTTTCCTGCTTCAAACCCTTGGATATTTTCAATTGTTGTTGTGAGAATATTCATCAGCGCTTCTTTACTATTGAATGCATTGTGTGGTGTGATGATCACATTCGGATGATAGAGAAGGACATGATTCATCAGGAGGGTTTTGGTATCGAGTGATTGCGATTGTGATTGCGAACTGAGGATTTCTGCTTCTTCAATGAGTTGTGTCTCTTCCTCCAACACATCGAGTCCGACTCCGGCAAAAATATCTTTTTGGAGTCCTTCAACGATTGCCTGTGTTGCGATGAGGCCACCTCTTGCTGTATTGATCAAATACGCTCCCTTTTTGATTTTTGAGAGATTATCACAGTTGATCATATGATGGGTTTCTTTTGTATAGGGAACGTGGAGTGTTATCACATCTGATGTTTGCAAGAGCGTATCCACATCGACATACGTAAATCCTTCTTTTTGGCCGACTGCTTCATCAGGGTGTCTGGCATATACTTGCACATTCATGCCAAATCCTTTTGCAATATGTAACACATTCATACCGATTTTCCCCAGACCGATAATACCGATTGTCTTGCCAAAAAGATCCATACCAGTTAAGTTTTGATGATCAAATTCAAAATTTCGAACTTGATGGATGGATTTACCTATTTTGCGCGTTAGAGCTAGAATCAGTGCAAAAGTATGTTCAGCAACAGTATGTGATCCATATTCAGGGACATTTGAAACAGTCAGTGCGTGTGTTTTCGCATAATCCAAGTCTACATGGTCAAATCCTGTTGATCGGGTAGCGATGAGTTTGAGATTGGGGAGTTTGGTGAGGATTGCTTGGTTTAGTTTTGAATAAATGAACGGTGAGACTATTTCTACATCTGTATAGTTTTCAACATTTTTCTCACTGAGTTTTTCATCAGTAAAAAGCGCATCAGGGAATGTTTTTTTCAACAGGTCTTTTTCCCAAATCTCTACTTCAGTAAACAATATTTTCATAGTGTAATTAATCATAGCAATAATAGCGTAAAGCGTAAAGAGGTAGATAGGATAATTTTCAATTTGAAATTTAAAATTTGAAATGAATGTTTAAAAATTTAAATATTTAAAACATTTTAATTTCATTGAAAATTTAAAATTAAAAATTTCAAATTCTTATTTCTTTGCGTTTCGCAAAGAAATTTAGTATCATCGGTATCTTATGGAAGAAGCGATACCCAAAAAACAAAACCATCTGTATCTTATTTTTGCTGCTGTAATTGTCATTATTCTTTTAGTTATTGGCTATTTTAGTTTAGTTGCACCAAGTTCTCTTCCAAAAAGTTTTTTTTCAAAATATCAGGAACAGGATATATTGATAAAACAAACCCTGCCTGCAATGCAATTTGATTTAGCAATACTGAGTCAACAAATCCAAGCGAAAAATGCTTCAGAAGCAGCACGTCTAGTAAAAAATGATTTGATTCAATCTCTAAAAAATAGGGAAAATAGCAAAGTAATTTCAAAGAAAATGAGCGAACTAAAAATACTTTTGGCTTCTGTAAATGATACCGCCTTACGAGAAAAGATCATAAAACTTTTTGGGCTTATGGATGAGCGAAATAGACGTCTTCAAGCACTGATTGACACACAAACAAATGTTTTTACTGTATTACGTAATCACTTTGGTGCATTGGCAGTGGGTAAAAAAGCTGATACGATGCCACAGAATATTGATAGTGTTATTGGGGCATCACAAATAGAACGACAATCGTTATCTCAGTTACAAACCTCCATTGATGTTGCATTTGAGGAAATCATAAAACTATCAGGTGTTGATACCAGTACGTCTCAAACAGCTGATGCTATTCGGATGAGTTTATCAACGACTCCTGCAAAAGATCCTCAGATTACTGATTTTCCGACTGCGACACCAGCACCCACTCTTGAGCCAACAGAAATCCCTGCTTCTCCCAGTGCGACAGAAACAGCCACACCCTCCGCACAATAAATAATTTTCCATTTTCCACTTACCATTTTCCAATTAAATTACAAGTATAAATTTAAAAATCTAAAATAAATGGCAAATGGACAATGAGAAATGGAAAATCTATTCTTATGAGGGTGTCGGAGTAGGTATCGGTGTATTGGTTGGTGTGGGTGTCGGTGGCACTGGTGTATTCGTCGGTGTTGGTATAGGGGTATTTGTTGGTGTCGGTATCGGTGTATTCGTTGGTGTTGGAGTAGGTGTATTGGTTGGTGTTGGTGTCGCAGCCTGATTACAGGTGAATGTGAGTGCAGGCGATGCAGGTGAAAAAGAACTACAATTTGAACAGGTGGCATATGCGTATTGAGCATAATACGTTGTGTTCTGTGTGAACAAATAGCCGCTGACATACGTTTGGGTTTGGTTAGGGTTTGATGGTGTTGTGGTGAGATTTATTTGTTGATTTCCTCCTTGATTTGTCCCGACATAAAGCTGGTATTGGGCGGGGTTTTGGAGATTATTATTGGTATTATAGTTGACGGTTATTTGCCACAAATTGACTGATGAACTATAGCTAGTGCATGATACTGAGAGACTATTCCCGGCAGGGGTATTGTTGGGAGGGGTTTGTGCATTGATTGTGAGTACTTCACCAGTTGCTGGTGCTGAGACAGTCAAAATTTGCGATTGACTATATGGTTGGTTATTTTGCCAAAGGTATGCTTGTATATCATAAGATGTTCCTGATTGAGCATTTGGATATGTCCATGTGACACCATCAGTTGCTGAAATATTGCCAGCTACTGGATTAAATTGTCCTGTGCCGCTGACACGAACACCCAGGGTTATATAACTACCGCTTGGAGGAACATAGCCATTCAGACCTATTGTGCCGCTGATACCTGTTACAACTGGTGTTGGTGGAGTCGCAGTGGAATTGATCGTGAGTGTCTCATTTGTTGCCGGAGCAGTAACAGTTACTACTTGCGACTGATTTTGTACTGTGCCGTTTACCATGAGTGATGCTTGTATTTCATATTTCATATTTTGATTTGCTTGAGTCCAACTCCAGACGCTATTATCAGTGGGGGATAGTCCTGTTACAACATTTGCAAATTGATTGCTACCAACTTGTCTT
>JAGOUP010000054.1 GCA_018061205.1 Candidatus Levyibacteriota bacterium
GCTATGAATCAGGTGAGATTAACTTTACGGTAGCAAATGCAAAAGAGATTATTGAAGTACTAAAAGCAGACTATAATGATGGAGAACTGGATGATCGTGATGGTATTGCGATATCCTACCCTGATTGGCGATTTAGTGTCAGAACATCAAATACGGAACCCCTTCTTCGTCTCAATGTCGAAAGCTTTGTAAAACCAACGATGGAAGCAAAAAGAGATGAACTTTTGGCAAAAATTACAACACTCAAAAAATAATCCCCAGATTGAATTTTTTCGCATAAAGCAGTAAAATACAAGCATGACGACATTTAATAGCGATAATTTTGATACAACTTCATTTACGACAGATGGGTATACAAAAAGAGTAGAGAAACCATGGGGTCACGAAATTCACTGGGTACCAGAAGGCATGCCATATATGGGAAAAGTTTTGCATATAGAGGCTGGAAAAAGATTATCACTCCAAGCACATGATCCAAAGCAAGAAACATATTGGCTTCTATCAGGAGACTGTGACCTTATTATCGAGAATAAAAATGGCGAAATGGAAACCGTACGACTTGAAAAAGGAAAGGGGTACACCACTATGGTAGGACAAAGACATCGTCACCAAGCAGTCACTGATTGTGACGTATTAGAAGTTTCGACCCCTGAAGCAGGTCTGACCTGGAGACTTGAGGATGATTACGCACGACCTGACGAAACAGAAGAACAGAGAAAAAAAGAACGAGGAGAATAAACCTATGCAACCTATTATCAATTTAAGCGATGACGTTTTAGACACATTAGATTTTTTTACAACAAATCCTCCACCTTCTTTTGATCTCAATACATATGCTCTTCCTTTTGTTGTCGGATCAGGAAATGCATATAACACAGGCATGATTCTTTTTGCACAAAGAGCAGCTATTTTTGCTGACGAAAGCAATTTCAAAACGATACTTCCCGCGTTCCAAAAAGCAATTGACAACAAACTGATAACGCAAGCAATCATCATCTCAGCATCAGGAGGAAAAGATTCTGTATGGGAAATAGAACTCGCAAAAAAACATGGACTCCAAACCACCCTTTTGACAACAAAAGGAGCATCTGATGCTGCAAAAATTGCAGATACCGTTTTTGTGTTTCAATCAATTCCTGAACCATATACCTATAATACGTCGACCTATATGGGCATGATACTCGCCGCCACAAAAGAAAATCCACAAGAAATAAAAAATTATCTCAATACTATTGTCTTTCCTGATAATTTTGATATCTATAAATCATATGCATTTGTGTTACCTGATATCTATACAAACGTTTGTCCGATGCTGGATATAAAAAAAGACGAACTGTTTGGTCCACATGTTGCCATGCGCGCATTTAGCCAAGGTCATGCGAGACATGCAAAGTTTGTGATCAGATCAAAAGACGAATTGGTCATTTCTATCGGAGCAAAAAATGAATTTTTTGGTGATGCAGACAATAGATGGGATATTTTCCCTCCCCAATCTTTGAGCTTTGCAGGTATTATGGCACTTACCTACTATATTGTTGGCAAAATACAAAAAACAAAACCACAATACTTTGCACAAAATATAGAAAATTATGTCACTGACTATGGTCCAAAAGCATATGGCTCAAATAAACCATTTGATCTGATTGTCCCCGGTTCAACTAAATAATCAAAAAAATCTCATTGATCTCTATCACTTGCCAAGAACACAAAAATATGATCATAATAGACTATGTCCAGAAAGTCTGAATATGTTGTTGCATTCAAAGATGTTGGAAAAGAAGATGTTGCTTTAGTCGGTGGCAAGGGTGCAAATTTAGGTGAAATGACGAGAGCTGGTTTTCCTGTACCGAATGGGTTTATTGTCACTGCAAAAGCGTATTACCACTTCATCCATGAGAATAATCTCACAGTTAAAATAAAACACCTCCTTGAAACAGTGAACTATAATCATCAAGATTCCCTCACTCAAGTCTCAAAACATATTCAAAAAGTAATCATAGAATCCCCTATGAGCCCAGAACTACAAAAGGAAATTTTAACTGCATATAAAGCCTTGGGTGGCATCTTTAAAGATGCACTCGTTGCGGTCAGATCCTCTGCAACAGCTGAGGACTTACCAACTGCCTCTTTTGCCGGACAACAGGAAACCTATCTGAATGTCAAAGGTGATGCAAATGTCCTTTTGAAAATCAAAGCAGCATGGGCATCACTCTTTAATGCACGTGCCATTTTTTATCGTCATGAACAAAAGTTTGATGATTTTAAAATAGGGATTGCTATTCCTGTGCAGAAAATGGTGGAATCCCAACAATCAGGAATCATGTTCACCATCGACCCGCTCACCAATGATAAAACCAAAGTTGTTATCGAGGCTATTTTGGGATTGGGAGAACTGATCGTCCAAGGAGCGGTCACTCCTGATCACTATGAAGTTGACAAAAACTCCATGGAAATTAGTCACAAAATAGTATCAATCCAAGATAAAATGATGAAAAAAGCGGGTGTCGATAATAAAATTGTATCCCTTTCAAAATCTGAGGGAGAAAAACAAAAAATAACTACAAAAGAAATACTCGAACTCGCCGAACTTGGAAAAAAACTTGAGAAGCACTATTATTTTCCGCAAGATAGTGAATGGGCAATTGAAAAGTCAAAAGTCTATATTGTCCAGACGAGACCTATTACCACCATTGCAGCAACCGATGCCAAAAACAAAGAAGATGCAAAAACACCAGACACAAATAAATATGAACTCTTAACCAAAGGAGCACCAGCATCACCTGGTATTGCATCAGGACCAGTACGAATTTTACATTCAGCCTCCGAAGTTGGAAAAATTCTCCAAGGAGAGGTATTAGTAGCATCACAAACAAATCCTGATTATGTTCCTGCTATGAAAAAAGCAGTTGCAATTGTCACTGACCATGGAGGAAGAACATCCCATGCAGCTATTGTTTCGCGAGAACTTGGTATTCCTGCTGTTGTCGGAACAGAAAATGCAACAAAAATTCTCAAAACTGGTCAAATTATCACCGTTAATGGTATGAAAGGGGAAATTTACAAAGGTGGCCATATACAAGTCAAACAAGCAGAAGTCACAAAAACAAATGTTACCAAAACAGCAACAAAAGTCTATGTCAATTTAGCACAACCAGATTTAGCAGAAAAAGTAGCACAGCAACATGTCGATGGTGTTGGACTCCTCAGAGCAGAATTTATCATGGCTGATATCGGCACCCATCCCAAAAAACTCCTCAAAGAACACAAAAGAGATGTCTTTGTCAAAAAAATGGCCGAGCAACTGGGCGTATTTGCGAAAGCATTTAATCCCCGTCCGGTAATCTATCGAACATCAGATTTTAAGACCAATGAATACCGCGCTCTTATCGGAGGAAAAGAATTTGAACCAGAAGAATCAAATCCAATGCTTGGATACCGTGGCGCATATCGGTATATGCATGACCCGGCTGTATTTGAGATGGAACTGGATGCGATAAAAATTGTCAGGAACAAAATGGGTCTCAAAAATTTATGGGTTATGATTCCTTTTGTCCGAACGGTAAAAGAACTCATAGAAGTCAAAAAAGTCATGGCAGCAGCTGGATTGCATAGAACTGCAAGTTTCAAACTTTTTATGATGGTAGAGATTCCCTCCAACGTCATTTTACTTGATGAGTTTATCAACGTCGGTATTGATGGTGTATCCATTGGTTCAAATGATTTAACCATGCTCATTTTAGGTACTGATAGAGACAATAGTGAAGTAGCAACAGAATTTGATGAACAAAATCCTGCAGTGTTATGGGCGCTTGAACATGTAATCAAAACAGCACACAAACACAACATCATGGCCGGTATTTGCGGACAGGCACCATCTGTGTATCCAGAATTGGTTGAAAAACTCGTAAAATGGGGAATCACGAGTATTTCAGTATCCCCTGATGCTATTGATGCTGTCCGCGAAAATATTGCACAAACAGAGAGAAAACTTTTAGGAAAAAAATAGTGCTATAATATATGTGTTATGGCAAAAATAAAGCAAATCGCCGCTACTGAAATTCTCGACTCCAGGGGAAATCCGACTATTGAAGCAACTGTTATTCTCAGCGATGGTGCTGTTGGCATCGCTGCATGTCCGAGTGGTGCATCGGTCAGTAGTTACGAAGCATTAGAACTCAGAGATCATGATGATAGTAGATACGGGGGCTTGGGTGTTCTCAAAGCCATCAATAATATTGACAATATCATCTCTCCTGCACTGATCGGCATGGACGCTACAAAACAAGCTGAAATTGACAAACGGATGATTGAGCTCGATGCAACACAAAATAAAAGTAGACTTGGTGGCAATACTATTTTGAGCGTCTCTATGGCAGTAGCAAAAGCAGCGGCAAAAAGTGCGGTACTCCCACTCTTTTTATACCTCCGACAATTTTTAAAAATTGAACATGAGATGCTGAAGATGCCAACTCCTATTTTTAATATCTTAAATGGTGGAAAACACGCAGGAGGAAATGTAGATTTTCAAGAACTCATTGTTATCCCTGCATCATCCAAAACATATAATGAGGGACTTCTTCTTGGCGTTACTATCTATAATGCACTCAAAGCAACACTAAAAAGTAAGGGGTTGAGTACGCTTGTTGGTGATGAAGGAGGCTTTGCGCCAAATTTGACGAACAATTTGGAAGC
>JAGOUP010000055.1 GCA_018061205.1 Candidatus Levyibacteriota bacterium
CAAAAATAAATACAGAACATATAACTCGTCTCACACGCTTGGGAAAAATGAGACCATCCGGGATAGCACAAGTAGAAGCTGCAAAAAAAGATGGCAGATGGGAGGCAGCATATGCTTCACCTAAAAATATTACGATTCCAGATGATTTTCTTGAAGATTTAGCAAAGAACAAAAAAGCAAAAGTATTTTTTGATACGCTCAGTAGAACCAACTTTTATGCGATTGCATATCGACTCGCAACTGCAAAAAAACCAGAGACGTTGGAAAGACGAAAAAAAGTTATACTGGATATGTTAGAAAAAGGGGAGACATTTCACTGATGGGACAAAGTAGTACAAAAATTGTTGACGATAATTCTCATCCTTGGTATGTAAAAGTCATAGCGATAGTATTGATTCTTTCTATAACATTGCTATGGATTCCATTCCCTGTGAGTGAAACACCTTCCGTTGTTGAGCAAACTGTTGATAGTGGGGTAGACGTCGTTGATCAAATGGACGGGCAAAACAACTTTACTCCGGGAGCAACAGCAGGACAAAATACATTTCAAAAAGTTTCAGCGGCATTTGGAAAATGATCTCTTGCATTTTGTTGTAAATACTTTTACAGTTGATATAGGCGGAACAACAATAGTATGAAATCATTTGGTCTTTTCACTATCCTTCTTACGTTCCTGCTAGGAGTCACATTACTCATTTTGAGTTTTTCATCCACAATTCACAAAAATTTCAAAAACACCACATCTATGCTTGCGTTTTTTCAAAATGCTAGAGTATATGAGAATGTTAGTACTATCGTTCATCTGGAAATTCAGAGTTACTATCCACCACTCATCAAGAAAAATATTCTGCTCAGTGGTCTGGCAGATAAATTAGTTGATACTATTGTCACACCTGATACTGTGGCAAATGTTGCTGCACCTGCATTGCGTTTATCGGTAAAATTTGCGCAAGCGCCGACATCTATCATCAATAACAAAGTAGTTATTTCAACAGCACTCTATAAACAACAGGTTGTACAAGCTCTGACCAATTTTGGTTTGCCAAAGTTCGTTGTCGTGAATGCGAAGTTGGTGATTGATGCAGTACCAGCGCAGTTAACGTTGGTCAATTTAGAAAAACGACCAAATAGTATTTTAGGGATAATTATCAAAATCAGAACATTCTTACAGTACAACCAAGCAGCATTGCAAATTTCTTGGATGGTTCTTGTAGCACTGATTATTATCATTTTCCTCGACACGATTCATCGATTCAGAGACTTTTTCAAAGCTATATGGATCAGCTTTGCGGTATCGGGATTATTGGTTATCACTTTATATTTTGCGAGAAATTTGATTATGAGTATATTTCTTCCGAGCAGCTCAGATCCGTTGATGGTAGCACAAAACGCATTAGTGACAGATGCTGTTTCATATTTGCTTAGGGAAATAAGAAATATTGGTGTGATCTATGTGGTGTTTGCTGTTATTTCTTTTGTCATATGGCGATTTGTTAATTTTGTGAAACTGCAAATAAAAATCAACAAAGTACTCCGCAGACTCAATATTCATATCCCCACTGTGACTGTTAAAGTAAAATAACAAAACGATGAAACATCTACGACTCATCTCTCATATTCCTCGTTGGGAAAAACAAATATCATGGGTATTAGAATTTGTTATTTTAGCCGCCGGGATATTTCAGTTATTTTTTGGAACTGTTGTTATTGGAGGACTTATTCTTATTTCACTGGCTATTATTTTATATCCAAAATTTTTTACGAGAAGTTATATTCAGAAATTTCCTCTTGAAATTGAAATACTATTGTTTTTGATGGTTATTTTACAATTTGTTGTAGGGGAGACCATGGGATTTTATACCAATGTGCCGTTATATGATAAATTTATTCATTATATTTTGCCTCTCTTTGTTGGATTAACAGCATTTTTGATCTTTTTTACGATGCATGAGACAGGGAGAGTGAAATGTGGGACTGGTATTGCTATCCTTTTTATTATATTGATAACTGTAGGTATTGGTGCTGTCTGGGAAATCATAGAATATTGTCATGATATGGTGATTTATCCACTGAATCAGTGGCATCATTTCCAAGGGAATGCGTTGGAAAATGGATTGCAGGATACCATGCATGATTTGATGGTAGATTTTGTTGGAGGGATATTTGGGAGTCTTTTGGGATTATGGTTTTTAGAAAAAAGTAGATTCAAAAAAAGTAAACGTGTTGATGAACTCACCAAAGAAATAGCAGCCGATTTGTTTGCCAATAAAACGATTCATTGACAACATAATAGGAGATAGAATATATTTTATATAGAGTATATGTGTACCAATTTTAGAATTTTAGCAAAAGATACATCAGTAGTTATCGGTCGTACCATGGAATTTGGTGTAGATTTGCAGAGCAAGCTGACAGTGTTTCCAAAAGGATTCAAGTTTGTTGGTACAGGTCCTGATAATAAATCAGGATTTTCTTGGGAGGGATCATATGGATTTGTTGGCATGGATATATTGGGCATGCCAATGGTTAGTGATGGAATAAATGAGATGGGACTCTATGTTGGTGACTTATATCTTCCTGGGTTCGCAAAGTATCAGGATATCCCAGCAGGTGAGGAGAGCAAAGCACTGTCACCACTCGATGTTGCAGGATATTTGTTGAGTAGTTGTCAAAATGTTGCAGAAGCAAAAGAAGCGATACAAAAAGTCTACGTTTGGCCTTTTTTTGCAGAACAAATCAAAACTATCCCACCACTTCATTTTGCCGTGCATGATGCTAGCGGGAAGAGTGCTGTGTTTGAATATATCGATGGCAAGCTCGCAATTCATGATAATCCTATTGGTGTGCTGACCAATTCCCCATATTTTGATTGGCATATGATCAATCTTGGAAATTATTCAAATCTTTCAGCTAACAATGTTCCTGCTTTAAAACTGGATGGAGGAGAAGCATCTCCTATTGGACAGGGATCAGGTATGTTAGGTTTGCCAGGTGATGCAACACCCCCTTCACGATTTATCAAAGCTGTTGCTCTGACGCAGTCAGCAGTGAAAGCGGAAAATGCTGATGAGGCTACAAGAACCGCATTTCATGTAGTGAACAATTTTGATATCCCCAAAGGATTTGCCAGACAAGTAGCAAATGGCCAGACATTTTATGATTACACATCATGGTTGACTATTGCTGATCTGAGCCAAAAAATATATTACTATAGAGGCTATGACAACATCAAATTTTATCGGGTATCGTTAAAAAATATTGATTTTTCCGTGCAAGAAATAAAAAGATTGGATACTACCAATGCTGATTGGTATCAGGAAATTTCCTGAAAAAATTCTGCCTCATTGACAATTTCTGTCGTTAGCGTATGCTTACTATGTCATGGTAACGCTTATTCTTGTTCTTATCTCAGCTATCGCCGTTGCATTCTTTGCAACACAAAATACTCAGACAGTCTTTATCTCGTTTGGTAATTATCGATTTAGTGGTATTCCACTCTATTTTGTTGTATTGGCAGCACTACTTTTGGGTATTTTGATGAGTTGGCTCATTAGTTTAGTTGGTTCAGTGTCATCATTTTTTGCTATTCATGGAGTCAACAAAGAAATACAGAGTAGCGAAAAACAGGTAACAACGCTCACTAAAAAAGTGCATGAACTAGAATTAGAAAATGCACGTCTCAAAACCCAACTTCACCTAGAGGGTGATGAAAAGTCGTTGTGAAAAAACAATTAGCTCGTATTTGGAGAGCCCTCGGTCTTTCAAAAAGTCTGCAATTATTCATCATGCGGTATTCCCAAGATCAATTTCTCGTTGGGGTTACGGGTATTTTCTTCAATGAAAAAAATGAAGTACTTCTTTTCAAGCACACCTATAGAAAAATAGAATGGAGTCTGCCGGGAGGATACATGAAAGCCAAAGAACATCCGATAGAGGGCATTGAGCGAGAAATCATGGAAGAATCAGGACTCAGCGTGAGTGTTGATGATCAGCTAAAAATCAGAACTGACAGAGATTCATCCAGGCTGGATATTTGTTTTGTTGGAACTTTTATTGGAGGAGTATTCAAAGAAAGTGCTGAAGTATCAGCATATGGATTTTTTGCATTTGAAGATCTCCCCATTATTGCTCGCAGCCAATTATTATTCATTGAAGAAGCATTAAGGAATCGAAAGATACAATAGAACCGATGGTAGCACTTGTTTTCAAGTTTTTATTTATATTACAATGAATATATGAAGTGGATTTTTGTACCTTTGTTTCTTTTCGTTTTTCTTTTGTCTCAAGCGATACCTACTACAGTCGCTGCAAAGAAAAGTGTAGGCTCTTCAATTGCAGTGAGTGGACAATATTTAAAGGTAAAAAATGTTGTTCGTGCATATTTTGGCAATCTCAAAGGTGTCAAAAGTGTTAGTTATACGCTGATGTATGAAGCTAATGGTGTTGGTCAAGGAGTTATGGGTGGATTTGCTCCAGGCAAAAAAAAGGCTGTTTCTAAAGATATGTATTTAGGAACATGTTCAGGAAAAGTATGTACGCCGCACCGCATGATTAAAAATATACAATTAGAAGTAATCACCAATTATACCAATGGAAAATCTTCTACCAAAACAATGAAAGTAAAATAGCTTCATCATTTAGAGATGGAGTTGTTGGTGTTTTTATGGC
>JAGOUP010000056.1 GCA_018061205.1 Candidatus Levyibacteriota bacterium
CTTTAAAAGGATATAAAAGTCCTCTTGATAAGTGAATTTCTTCTTGGCTCCTACTACACCTGCCGTCAAATTAAAGCTGTTTTAGGAATAGACAAGAATGCCAATCACAATGAAGGCATCGAGGAGAACAAAAATACTATTGCTGATAATGATGGGTTTTTCTCTGTGATAAAGGCCGTACAATAACCAAAAAAATGAAAACGTAGTATACGCTGCCCATGTGGTCAGTGATACACCTTCAATTTTTTGTAAAACCCAAATATCTATCACTTGCGGCAATGTAAAAAGTGGAGCAATAATGACAAAAAGATAGATAATAATATTTATATACCGAGAAGATTCCTTTTTCTTTTTAAGATAGTGTGCATATGCCATATACTACAATGGTATACTAGATGTATGGTAAAAGCTATAAGTTAGCGAGTTTTTCAACAGTATTCACATTTCTACTGGTAGCTGCAAGTTTTAATTTTTTTTCCAAAGCTAGATATACTTTTGCATCTTTTGTGTTTCTAATTTTGACATATATCTCTCTGTCTTTTATAACAAATTGATTTTCCTCATCTTGTAATGCTAGATATGTCTTCACTAAATCTGTATCAGGTTCTTTTTCTAAAAATGAAATGTAACATTTAAATCCATCTGTTTTTTTGAATGGGTTTTTTGCCAATATATTTTTGATTTCATCAATACTACGGATCATCACTGCTATCCGCCAGTCAAAAATTTTCTCTAAAATATCTTCAATATCTTTTGTCAATTTTTTCTCACTTCTCTCTCCTGTTTCAAACAAAACATTTCCACTATTCAATAATGTCCGAACGTTGTTATACCCCATCTTTTCTAGAGATGCTTTTAACTCTGCCATGTTCACTGTCTTCTTCCCACCCACATTTATCCCCCGCAAAAATGCAACGTATTTCATACTATTTTTTCAAGATATTCTTTACTTTGTTTCGTGTTCTTGATTATTACTGTTTTACTTACATATTTCTGTAAGGTTTGTATTGTCTTTTTTTTCGTTATATCTCTATCCTCATTACTATTTTCCTTCACAAAAATACCAGTATGATATTTGAAAATATCTTTTACCAATGACATTTCATTCAAAAATCCATATTTATCTTTCCCACGTATTTTTCTTTTAAAGTAGCGAACAATGACACGAGGAATGGTGACATACGCAGGGATATCTAAATAGATAAGTACGTCCGCTTGTTCTAAGAGATCAGTTACCCAAGTAATATAAATACCTTCTGCAATCCACTCTTTTTTTCCTGCAAGTTCTTGTACATACGGTATTCTTTCCGAAATAGTTCTTTTGGTTTTTTTGTCACCAGGCTGTCTCAGTATATCTAAATCAATATGACGAATTCCTAATTTCGCGGATAGCAATACAGCAAATGTCGTCTTCCCACTCCCCTGTCCCCCTACAATATATATTTTTTTGAATTTCATAAAAGAAGTATAACAAAAAAACTATAGTACTTGATGATTTAAATAGTCTGTAGGTTTATGCAACTACTATTCTTTTAGATAAGACTGGCAGTTTGTAATTTGCATTAAGTAATTTGAGATAGAGATCCTGAAATAAATTCAGGATGACAAGGAAAAATTATTTCTTTATCTTTGGGTCGTTTTTGAACATGAGGTAGTAGGTTACTGGCACAAAGAATAGTTTTATCGCTCCCGAAAATAGCAATCCTGCGATGATAGCACCACCCAATCCTCTCCAGAATGGATCAGAAATGGTAATAGGAACTAACCCTAAAATAGTCGCAGCTGATGTCAAAAGCACTGGTTCTAATCTATTTCCTGCAGCATCCACAATAGCATGTCGTAATTCCATCCCATGATGAATGTTGTCATTTATTTTTTCAATAACCACAATCGCATGCGTCACCACAATACCAAAAAGCGCTAAGATACCGATCAGTGATGGGAACCCAAGTGGCGTCCCAGTCAACGCAAATATATAGAGTACTCCAGCAACAGAGAGTGGAATAATCAACAGCGCAATAAATGTCTGACGGAATGATCGAAATTCGATAACCATCGTAATCAAGATAAGCAGAAATGAAATAACCATCGCCTGAAGAATAGATTGTATAGACTTTTCATTTTCTTCATTTGCTCCACCAGTTTGCCACGTGTATCCTTCAGTGAGATTTAGATTCCCATCAGCAAATTTCGCTAAATTCTGGTTAATTTCAGTCGTATTGTATCCAGCAACTACAGACCCAGTTACTGTAATAGTACGTTTTCCTTTTTCACGAGTAATGGTCGTTGGATTGGTTGCCAGTTTTATTTGCCCCAAAGATATAAGTGGTACACTCGACCCTTCTCCTCCTGCTGTTGCAGGTAGAAGTGGAATAGAAAGTCTGCCTAAATCTGCTGCTGTCTGGGTATCTGATGAGACTCGAAATACTACATCCTGTTTGTCTTTTTCATTGCCAAAGCGAAGTTCATCTAAATTATAACCACTCGCGTATGTTCTCAGCCATAAAGATACTTGATCAACTGTCAGATTGTTTTCCACCAATTTGTCTTTGTCCAAGACAAACACCAATTTACTCGTACCTGGTTTTATGGATTTATCAATGTTGGTGACACCTGATTGTTTTTCCAAAAATTGCATCACACTATTGGCATACTGATCAAGTTTTGTCAGATCATCCCCAAGTAAAGTAATTTGCACATCTGCTCCAGCAGGTGGTCCACCGGATTCTTCCTGAACAGTCAATTTTCCCTTTGCATAATTTTTCAATTGATCTCGTAATTTTTCAGCAATTTGCGTTGACTCTACATCTCTGGAATCCATATCTATCAAATGGAGTGTCAAAAGAAAAGAATTTCCGCTACCGCTTCTACCACCTGTACTTGATGAGAAACCTGTTCCTGTTTCTCCTACAATATAATCAACGTATTCTGTATTTTTTACTTTTGAAAGAACCTGAAGCATTTCAGTTTTATTGGTGGCTAAATTGGTACCCGGAGGTAGTTCTCCTGCAACATATAATACATTGGCATCAGATTTTGGGAAAAATTCATTTTTGATAACCCCCAGCGGTACAAGCAGATACGCACAAAGAGCAAAAATAGCAATAGCAATCAATGTATTTCTCTTTCCATGTTTCGATACTAATATACGATTAATAAGCGTCATGTATTTTGCAGAAAGTATTTCGATATCAATCAATCCTCTGTCAAAAATACGAGAGAAAAATGAAGGAATATTTCGAGTTACTTTGTGTTGTTGAATAAATTTCTGTGTTCTAAAACCTAGGTTAGTCCGTATTCTATATGCGATAAAAATAAGTGCAGCAAATACAATCATAACCAATGGTGTCAAGGGATTTTTTGGGATAAAGTATGCAACCGCAGCAAAAAGAGCAACAACTCCAAGAGCGGCAAAAAATATCTTCACGCGTTTTGGAAAGGTAGGTTTCAAAAAGATAATCATCAGTGGTAAGGTGATAAGTACCGCAATAGAGGTAGACGAAATCATAGTCACCGTCACCACAATCGGAATAGACTTGATGAATTCTCCAATAATACCTGATGCTAAAAGGAGTGGTATAAAAGCCCAAATAGTAGTAATGGTTGTCGACCACAATGGCACGATAAAGTCTCGCCACACCAGTATTCCTGTTTCAGCTGGCGTGAATTTTTTCGTAGCATAATACCGAGTCATGGCAGCAACAGTCACAATCGTATCGTCGATCAAAAGTCCAAGTGCTATCAAAAAAGCAAAACTCGTTAAAAAGTTCAAGGTAAGTCCAAGCGCATTGATGATAGCAAAGGTGGAAAAGAACGTGAGTGGTACGGTGATACTCGAAATCATTGCTTGTCGAAGACCCAAAAATATCAACAGTAATACAAATACTAAAATAATCGTTTCTATAAAATTTCGGGTCAAATCACTAAACTGTTTTGTAATATCTTCAGAATTGTTCGTAATGGTAGTCACCTGGAACTGCTCATCATACTCATGCAATGTTTTTTCCACCACTGCACGAACATCTTTTTCAGCTGCATCAATATTGGCTGTTTTTGCTCTATATACAAAAAACTGCACTGTGGGACTGATTCCCTTGTTTTTAGATGATAATAATGCCTGATTTTGATTTACTTTGGATATATTTGAGACCTGCGCTATATCACCCAATCGTACACTTTGTCCCTCAACCAAAATACGAGTTTGTCTAATATCTGAGACCTGATTTATATCACGATCAATCGTGAGTGAAAATGCAGACGTGGCCGTTTCGACATTTCCAGCAGGATAGGAACCTGCTGCTTTCTGAATAGCAGTTGCGACAACTGTTGGATTGAGACCAAAGGAAGCAATTTTTTCAGGATCCAATATCACTTGTACTTCTTGATCATCATACCCAGAAAGATCTACTCGATCGACTTTGGCTAACTCTTCTATTCTGTCTTGAAGTAATTTGGAAAATCGCATGAGCGATGGTGTATCTGATTTTGTCGTAATAGCAAATTGCCAAATAGGAGCACTTTCAAAATCCAGTTTTGTCACATTTGGTGTTTTGGCATCTGTCGGTAAGTCAGTCACACTATCTACAGCTGCTTTAATGTCATCTCGTGCTTTATC